>CBDUQO010000134.1:0-6027 GCA_965369365.1 uncultured Methanosarcinales archaeon | reverse complement strand
AGAGTCTCAATAGTCTCAAGATGATGATGGCGATGCTGAGCGGCTAAACACGTACCTCTGGGTTACAGAGTCTGTTCAAAGCGAGGCTATTTCCCTATTTAGAAAGTATACGGATCAGATACTCTCAATAACTGACTGCACAAGTGCTATTTTGATGAATGATTATAATATAAATGCAATATTCACTTTCGATGGCGATTTTGAGGTGCTCGGATTTGAAACGATTCCGCAGTGAAGCAAAATGATGTTCATCTCTTTTATGAGTCTGGACCGTAGTGATAGATATTGCGGTATGTGCTAATACGTGGGTGACCTCAACAGCGACCACCTTCTCACCCCCGCCGACGCCGCGATCGCACTCCAGCTCGCGGCAAGCGGCGGATAGGATCTGCCGCGGACGTCGATGGCGACAACCACATCACCTCCCTCGACGCGCTCATGATCCTGCAAGCCGACGCCGCGATAGAATTGTGAGCACGACGGTTCACAATCCTACCGGAGGTAGGATGTTTTTGATCAACCTTTTTGGAAAAAAGGTTGCGCGATAGATTTATGACTCCCACCTCCCAGAAACTTCCTTATGATGAACGCCTATGAATTTCAGGCAACGGTGACGCCAGACCACAAACTAAACATCCCCGATGCATTATTTGAAAAATTCGAGACGCATAAAACGATTCGAGTGATCGTTCTGATCAACGAATCCGCGGATGAAGAACAAGCGTGGGCACACCTGACCGCTGAACAATTCCTTGCCGGATATGATGATTCTGATGCCGTTTATGATCAATTGGACTAAGACATGCGAAACTATCAGATTGGTGAAATCATCCTGCTCGCATTCCCTTACGCGGACTTGGGGTGTTAAGCGGCGTCCGGCACTCGTGCTGTTGGATGCCGGGGGTGGCGACATTGTGGTGGCACGGGTCACGAGCCAGCAGGTGCAGACCGGGTACGATGTGAGATTGATCGAATGGAAGCGTGCCGGGCTTTTGCTGCCATCGGTTGTACGATTGCACAAGTTGGCAACACTGCAAAAAACGCTGGCGGAACGACGGTTGGGCGCCTTGACAACAAAAGACTCCTCAAGGGTCAAAGCAAAGATTCAACCGATATGGGCTTCTGTTTGATGTTTTCTAACCGGATCATGCAACCTCAACTCCTACGGTATCCCCACCTGCAGACACCGCAATCGCACTGCCTCATGGCGTTGCTACGTTTCGCGCTCCAGCTCGCGGCAAGCGGCGGATAGGATCCTGCCGCGGACGTCAACCACGACAACAGCATCACCTTGCAATCCTGACCGTTGGTATGATGTTTTTGAATGCGGAGCATGTTGCAAGATATGAACAAATAAAAGAGTTTTTAAAGCCGATAGTTGCTGTTCTGCCTGAAAGCTACAATGGAATCCCGATACCAAAGGATACTTTCTTGAATTTATTTAAGGAAAAAGAGATTGAGGATGCGTTCGTTTACATAGAGACCGTTCTCAGGGCTTTTTACGAAAGTGGACGCGTTCCTGTGCTGATAGTTGATGAGCTGCAGGTAATCGGGATATGAAGATCGATGGTTATCTGATTTACAAATTATTCAATTTCTTTGTGCGATTAACAAAGGAGCTGCATCGGGCACACGTCGTTGTCATGACTTCGGATTCGCTCTTCCTCGAGCAAGTTTACAGCGAGGCGATGCTAAAGGGAAGATGCGACTATCTGCTGGTGGATGATTTTGATTACGAACGGACGATGGGCTTTTCGGATGGTTATGGATTTGATGATCAAGAGAAGGAGATGATGGCAGAACGTCGGCGGAAAGCCGGTGGCTCTTGTTAAACTGATCAATGCGAAAGTAAGCGGGAAGAAGATCGAAGATGTGCTTTGGAGTATGCTCATGCTCAGAACAGGCGAGATAAAGCAGTGAATGGGGGTGCTTACGATCGTAAGCAAGAAGGTTCCCTTCGAAGGAGAAGAGATAGAATTGAAATATGACCGTATAATGGAAATTCTTGATAAATTTTCGGAAGAGTGCTCTTACACTTATGAAATGATTACGCCGGAGGTTGCATATCTTGTCAGGGTGAATATTCTCTTTTCTGATCCGGTTAAATGCATAATAAAGCCACAATCACAGCGGGATCTGCTCGCATTGCGTGAGATGTTGGGGGGGTGTGTAGAATCGGGCAGCAAGCCTGCGTGAGCGATCTGTGAGCGTTCCTCTGACAACAACACGCTTTGCCACAACTATCCTATCAACAATTATGTGGACCGTGCGGCAGGTGCCAATCAGGGCAGCCATGTCACATCATCCAAGCGCATCAGTGATTCTGCGGGCGGGCATCGGAGGATCGAGTTCGGTTCACGTAAAAGTATAACCTAAATCGGATCTGCCCCCCGGGTTCAATGTATTAATGGCAGTAAATCCCGAGTGAGTCCGGTCGATTCCATGGGAGATGTTTCAGACGTACAGAGCTTCATGAAGCAAGACAATCACAAGACGACTCTCGCCATAAAAGAATATCTCCAAGACGCGCCCACCGATTTAGGTTGGTTTTTGAACTTGAGTTACCCGGCAAAAGCAGCACAACCTTAAGTTTTTGGCAGATGGGCCCACTGCGATTCGAACGCAGGACCGCTCGGTTTCTCATTTAAAGGATTATGAGCCGAGCGCTCTAACCTGGCTAAGCTACGGGCCCATGAACGCCGCCAACAGGGCTCGAACCTGCGACCTCGTGGTTAACAGCCACGCGCTACTACCAACTGAGCTATAGCGGCATACGATCGGATTTGCCAATTTTCCGATATACATAATCGTAGCAATACAGACTTAAACCTATGTGTTGCACCACATGTTTAATCAGTCAGAAGCGCTCACTTATTTACTATGGGTTGTTCATTGCGGTTTCTTGGTGGGTGCAGGGAGGTTGGCAGATCCGCAGTTCTGGTCGACGATGAAATTCTGCTTGACTACGGGATAAAACCGGGCGAGTCGCAGGATCATCTGCCATCGTATCCACTGAACGGGGTCCGCCCGCAGTCGATCATCATCTCGCATGGTCACCTTGATCATTGTGGACTGGTGCCAAATATCATGGATATACACCCGCAGGTCTATTCTACGCCGATTACCAAGAATCTCGCAGCGTTTCTGGCGAAAGACACGCTTTCGATCGCTGAGCGTGCGAGACATGTGCCGCCGTTCTATGCCCAGGATATCCATGAGTTTGTGCGAAATGCCAACACCATTGATTACAGGGAGGAGTTTGAGTGTGGCAAGCACACCGCGCAACTATATGATGCAGGACACATCCCTGGCTCGACATCGATTCTTCTGGAATCTGAAAACGGGATGCGGATTCTGTACACGGGCGATGTGAACCTCTCAGACACACGTCTGCTGAACCGTGCGGACCAGCAGCCAAAGGCAGACATCCTGGTCATGGAAAGCACGTATTACGGCACTGATCACACGCCAAGAGCGGAAATGGAGCGTGAATTTGTTGATTCGATCCGTGAAACGATCGAACATGGTGGAAATGTGATCATTCCATGTTTTGCAATTGGAAGAACGCAGGAAATCCTGCTGGTGCTGTATAAACACGGACTGCACCCTTATGTTGATGGAATGGGCGTTGATGTGTTCAGGATGATGATCCAGTACCCTGAATACCTGCGAGACTCAAGCGCGCTCCAGCAGGCGTTTGACAATGCTACTGTGGTGAGACCAAACAAGCGGTCACAGTTGTTAAAAGAGGCTTCTGTTGTCGTTACAACCGCAGGGATGTTAAACGGCGGACCTGCGCTGTATTACATCAACAAACTGCATGATGATCGGTACAGCAAGATTCTACTGACCGGATATCAGGTCGAGGGCACCAACGGATATTATGCGCTCAAACACAGCCATATAACCATCGGGAAGCGGGTACTGCGTCTGGGCATGAAAGTTGAGCAGTACGATTTCTCTGCCCATTGCGGAGATAGTGAGTTAAAAGAGATCGTGCGCGAGTTCTGCGACCTTGGTGGCGAGCTCGTGTTTGTGATGCATGGCAACAACCCCGACAAGTTCGCATCATGGATTTCGGAACATCATGTCGATGCGGTAGCGCCCGAAAATGGCGACGAATTCGGGATAGAGTGACATTCCCCGTAACTATTAGGAGTGCCTGAAACCACCATGGGGGAACTTCACTATGCAGAGACTATCCGGGACACGAGGGATACTGTAACCAAAAACAGAGTTCAAAGTTCCCTCGAAATGTCAATATTTATTAGCGACCCACGTGTTACGGTTGTCCGGGTGTTCCCTCTTAGCCCCCTCCCCAGAGCACATTCCAGACAATAAGATCTAATTTGCTGAATGTCACCTTGGTTACAGCCGATCGATGATAATTCAACCAGCCAGTAATGATTGGGTTCAGTACATCGATGAGTTCTTCTTGTTTCCATGCCTTTGCTCGTTTGATCACATCACCGATTTTACGGATAATATTCCCCCGTGAGTTATAGGGTGGCTTTATCAGGAGTTTTTCCGTGTATTCGACGGTTGATCCCATGGACTGCAAGAGTATAAGCGAGATGCGATGGAGAAAACCACCTATGGCAGAACCATCTGACAAACCATCACCGGGCAAGGGAACTGCTGGTGTCAAAACACTCTTTGGCGATCCCAAAAAAGCCATCATAAAACTGGCGATTCCGATGATGGTGGCAATGTCGGTGCAGACGATCTACAACATCGTTGATGCGTTCTGGGTCGCAGGTCTTGGTACTGACGCCCTTGCTGCGATGGGTTTTGTATTCCCGTTCTTCTTTGTCATCATGTCGCTCTCCAACGGGCTTGGGATCGGCGGCGGCGCTGCCATATCCCGCCGGATCGGGGCTAATGACAAAGCGGGCGCAGACAACGTGGCGGTTCATCCGATCGTTGTGATGGTGCTGCTCGCAGTCGGTTTTTCGGTACCGTTCTTTCTCCATGCCAGAGACATCTTTGCCCTGATGGGAGCTTCAGGGACAACTGAGCTTGCAGTGGCGTACGCCCGGATCATTTTTGCAGGGAGCATAATTATATTTTTCGTAAATGTGGCGAGCGCCATCCTGCGCAGCGAGGGCGACGCAAAGCGGGCTATGTATGCTATGGTGCTGGGCGCAGGTTTGAACATCGTGCTGGACCCGATCTTCATATACACGCTTGGCATGGGCATAGAGGGTGCGGCATGGGCTACACTCACCTCACTCGGAGTTTCATCAGTCCTCATGTCAAACTGGCTGTTTTTCAGGAAAGATACGTATGTAACATTTAAATTCAGTGGTTTTAGGTTTTGTTGGAGTATTATCAGGGATATTTGCAGGGTAGGTCTACCAGCTTCGGTGCAACAGCTTTCTATGGCGATTACAACGCTGATAATAACCATCATGATCGTAATGGTCGGCAACACCGACGGAGTGGCAATCTACTCCGTGGGATGGCGGATCGCAACCATCGCAATAGCACCCTTAATCGGCATCGCGACAGCGGTTGTCACGGTAACCGGGGCTGCTTTTGGCAAACACTCCTTTGAAAACGTGCAGATTTCCCATACTTATGCAACAAAGATCGGTCTGATCATAGAGGTGATTATTGCAGCCGCAACATTCATCTTCGCACCGTATATATCCGCGATCTTCACACAGGCAGAAGGAGCGGCGCATATTGCCACGGACCTGACAACGTTCCTCCGGATCATAAGCATCTTCTACCCGACCGTGTCGCTCGGGATGCTATCATCATCAATGTTTCAGGGCGTGGGCAGGGGGAATGATGCACTCCTCGTAACGCTTCTGCGAACACTCATCTTAACGCCGATTTTCGCAGTTTTATTCGCTTTTACGTTCGATATGGGGCTAACCGGGATCTGGTGGGGGCTGGTTGTAGGAAACATCATCGGTTCTGTGGTGGCTTTTGTGTGGGCAAGGCTTTACATAAGCCGGCTGGCAAAAACGATTTTTTCACAAAAAATCGAGTAAAAACTGCCCTTCGGGTGGGGCTGGC
>CBDUQO010000133.1:0-6079 GCA_965369365.1 uncultured Methanosarcinales archaeon | reverse complement strand
TAAACCTTTCGCACGTCCGGAAAGGCGGGGGCGGGCTATCCCGCATTAAAAATGCAAGGCTTGCGCTGCCCCCTGCGCCCCCGATACTGTAAGTTCCATACTCATAGATGATGATCTTTGATGATGATCTTTGTGACCTCACGCGACAGCTTAACCATCCTCTGAAACAGCCACCTCGGCGCACGTCCGCCGTGTAGTGGCAGGTTCACGGTACCCGGTCTTCATGACACAGACCCTGGCTTCACAGTCACCCCAGATGATGGGTGGTGTAATTGAAGACGACCATCCCGATAACCATGCATATCGCAAGCATGGATGCGATCGTGTCAACGCCTGTTTCTGTTCCGTGCGCCAGCAGGTAGACCACGCCGCCACAGATCAGCACCATGACCAGCGACACCGTCGCCGCCGTGATGCCCCCGCCAACCATCGCCCCGATTCTGTCTGCGCCCCGCTCCTCAAAGAAGACCGAACCCGTCACGAAGACAATTGCAAACACTATCAGCAATACCGGCAGTGGAACCGAATTTCCGCCTTTTGCAAAGAGGCTGATCACGCCAAACGTAGCAAAAACCATCCCAAGCGCAATCACGACCGATATTCCAAGCGCTTTTGCGAATTTATTCTCCATCCCTGGTATTCTACTCATCTTTTTCATGTGAAGTATACACCTTCCAACAATCTGTTTATATCTTCATCTCTATCACGGATAGTTACCTTTTTTGGTATGCCACGAAACATAATCGCAAGTCTGCCGTCTTTCCATTCATGCCCGACGACATCTTCCCATTCGACAAAACGCACCTCAAGATCTATTCCTTTTTTGTAGATTTCACGTTTTCTCATAGAATTGCCAAGAAACGCACCGCCCAGACTCCCATAGAACGCAGCAAAGGAAAATATGGAGAAGGGTCCACCGACGACTCCGGAACCATAAAATAGCAATGCGGCTGGCACACCAATCATGATCAACGGTACCAGAAGCATCTTCCCTTCGAGAATACCTACCGCCCCGGCAAGTTTTTCACCCTTGTCCATTCGTTTTATCTGTTTTGTAGTTATGTGCCAGATCAGGATAATCACAAGGACGCTTGAAAAGACCAGCAACCCAACAGCCCAATACAGATCTACTGGTCTGCCCATAAAACAGTAGATTAATATACCGATCAGAACGACGGATGATGCCCAGATAACGAGCGCAAGTTGGGGGAAGTCTTTTTTTAGATCCATCATATCAACCGTCCGAGGCAGGAAATCAATGAAACCGCGATACGATTCCAGTCTGTGCCCCGCGCCTCAAAGAAGACCGAGCCCGTCACAAAGACAATTGCAAACGCCAGCAGCAGTGCCAGAAGCGTAGCAGGATCGCTACCCCTGGCGAAGATGCTAATTGCTCCAAAAACAATTGAGACAATCCCGAGTGCGAGTATTACCACTGTTCCGAGCGCTTTTGTGAATTTGTTCTGTGTCCCTCGCATTTCAAAGCCACCCATTCCGGATGGAATGTATCGTTGTTTGTTCTGCTTTTCATATACTTAAATTTCCTGCATATTCGTATTGTTTGTGGTTTGCCTGTTTTAGCCTCTTGGTCCTGCCACTATACACAGGTGTCCGGAAAGCTGCCCCGCGCCCGCGCGGTTCCGATGGTTGAGTTATCAAGCAGGTTGCCCCGAACCGTGCCTTTTGCGATAAACCACCTCGTCCCTGTACTCAATCATGCGTATCCTGTGGTACGGGATGCTGACACCATCTGCGGTCTCGAAGAACGAATGCCCAAAATGCACGATTGCAGACCCCACGATGTTTCGCGTGTCGCCGGGCGCACCGCGGTGCAGGTAATAGACCGTGCATTCACGCAGAGGGCATCCGCGCCACTTGATTTCGTTTAAGATCTCTCGGGGGCGTTTTGACCTGAACATCGCCTCTGTATTATGATCTCACTGATAACAAATTGTGCTGCCAGCTATGCCCATAGATTTTAAGTAGCAGGGATTCTAACCAGATCACAATGTCGCCGCAATGCCAATTTGCAACTACCGGAGATGTGATAAGAGATGGATATACTTGCTGACATCGGAGGAAAGCCCGGGCATGATTGCATGGGCTTTTGCAGGTACTGCTACTTCAAAGGGGTCGGAGCGATTGAACCGTTCGGCTGTAAAAATTGCTTTCCGTTCCAGAAAGGCTGTGACTACTGTACAAACGCGGTTAGAGAAGAATATTATGGGTTTAAGCCATTCCAAGTTGTTTTAAATGAAGTGAATCAAGCAATACGATTTTCTAATCAGGAAATTGATAAAATAACGATTAGTGGTGGTGGGGATGTCAGTTGCTACCCGGATCTTCACCGACTGGTCGATGCACTCTCTTCTTACGGCGCACCGATCGATCTTGGGTACACGAGCGGGAAAGGGTTCGAGAATAATGATGATGCAGATTATTTCATAGAGAGGGGTGTTAATGAGGTCTCGTTCACCGTTTTCTCAACCGACCCTGCACTTCGGAAGAAATATATGGGTGATAAAACGCCCGAAGCATCACTTTCTGTGCTGCGCAGGTTTGCCGAGTGCTGCACGGTATATGCGGCGATTGTTCTGATCCCGGGTGTGAATGATGGGGATGAATTGCAGAAAACGCTCTCAGACCTCGAAGATATGGGTGTTACGGGCGTGCTCCTGATGAGATTTGCAAATAGCCGGGAAGAGGGCATGATTCTTGGGAATGCCCCGATCATGGATGCTGTAACGCATACAGTCGATGAGTTTCTGGCGATCGTGCGCAAAGTAGCAGATGATTACTCGTTCAGGGTTACCGGCACGCCGCTTGAGGATCCGCTCATCGGCTCGCCGTTTGCGATCAGAAACGATTCAGGCGCACTCGCAGAACTGCCGCAGATCACGAAAGAAGCAACCGTGCTGACAAGCCGCGTCGCTGCGCCACGTCTTGCAAAGGTCCTGCAACACGAGAACGATTACGTAAATGTGGTCGGTGTTGGCAAGGATATCGGATGCCTGATCACGATTGAGGATATAATGGCGCTTGATCTGGCTGAGGTTAAGGAGACTGTGTTCATTCCGGGACGTGCATTCGTCCATGATCCTGAGATTAAAAACGTGCTCTCCGGAGACGGCATTGACCGGCTTGTGCGCAGGGGTCCTGATCGGCTGACTGTCGATGGTGAGATGAGTATTAGTATGACTCGAGATGAGGTTATACAGTTCGAAGTGTCCGCATTCACCGATCTGATCAATCACATCAATGCAGTCGGGCTTCCCCCGGATCAACCAAAAGCATAATAACCGATCCAAATAATGTAACCGTGAAGCGAAAGGTGATGTATAATGAAGAGTTATCTCGTCATATGGTTTAGCAGCGAGGGCGGCACACCGTCCGAAGTGAATACTCGACTGGCGGCTATGGGATTCAACGCGATGCAGGGTGCATTTGATTATGTGTATGATTGGGGCTCAAATGCAAGCCTCGATGACATTTTGCAGATCGGGGATCGAGTCCAGTTGACCTTGAAGGGACTTGATGTTACGTTTAAGATAGAGACTGTCGGTGGCAATTAAGCTGCGATATGATGCTTATCGGTCATCCAGGGACTCCCTGATCGGCTTATATTAATGGTAGTTAGCGTGGGCGCTGGTATTTGATGGTCTGCTGATTTAACAATTTGGCGGACAGTTTCACAATTTTCCACAGTTCAGACACCTTGTTTTACAGATGTCAGACTCGATATCCTCAACCTCAAAAACAAACCGTTCTGCAATAGTTTTTCCAATATCCTTCCACTGATCGGGGCTAATTTCCAGTTCATGCAACCCGGTTGCGTTTGCTTCCGGCGGAGTCCCTTTACCGGTTAGATTGATTCCGCAATGAATTTTTTCCGAGGAGATTCCTGCAGTTGCTATGCTCACTGTGAGTTTTTTCCCACCTACAAATATATCATCACCATTTCTCTCAGAAGACACACCACAATTCCTCAAAACGTCCTGTATACAGACGATCAGCATCCGCTGAAGATAATATGCCTGCCGGATGCCTGCCGGAGAAGCGAATCGTTCAACAATGAAATGGATCAGATCGCTGCCTTCAATCGCCTTGTTGTTTTTTTCATCCTCAACGTCCTTTATATCACTAACAGCCATCGCCCCGCGGAATACGACGATAGAGTCGCCGCGTACATCCAGATATTCGTATGCCCAGAGTGGGTTGATCTGCGAACCATCGTACAATATGGGCGCGTCTACAACAGCAAGCCCCATGGAGTTCACGGCGTTCGTGGAGTTCATGACCGTAGTCTTCGTCCGGTAAGATTAATATATGTTGAGGTCGTTTTTATATATAGGAGTGGTGTTATATGGGTGCATTGGAATCAGTGGAACATAACCTGCATCATGCAATAGAAGCAGATCAGCGAACACGTGACGATATCAAGCGAGTCATGGGGGATAAAGCGGGCGCGGAGTTACTCTGGAGCCAATGCGAGCAACAACTCGCGGATAAGCAAGCATATCGCGATCAAATAAAGGATCGTGTAATGGATTCGGAGTCTGCTCTTTGCAACGCGAGAATGGAATACAATAACGTGTTGGACATGTGCAGTCGGTTTGAAAACGATTCAAAGAACATACGATCAAAAATTGAGCAAACAGACGTCCCCCTTGGAGATATATCCGATAAAAAAGAGAACGGGATGGAGGTTTTGAGTAGATTGGACGATGATCTGAGTAGATTGGTGGTGGACGATGGAAAAAAGATCGAACATGATGAACAATATGTGACCGACAGGATTAAACAAATCAAATCCGACCTTACGCAAATAGAATCGGGCGCAGGGACTGAGGGCGAAAAGGAACAATCCGTAAAAAAGCAGGAACTATTGATAAAGCAGCGACTGGAGACTCTTGATATAAAATTGTCGAAGCTGGATCGCGCGAAAACGGAAATGACCGATGCAAAACGGTCATTAAAAGCGATGAAAACCGCGTGTGGGCTGACCGAGGAAGACACTGTACCAAGAGACGTTCAGCCAGGGCTTGCTGAAGCAGAAGCAAATCTTAAATCGGCGAAGGCTGATAAAAGCAAAATAAAATCAGAGGTCCGAAAAATAAGCAGCGCACTATTGCTTGCGGGAGGGGAAAAACGCCGCATTCTAAAGAATAATCTCGAAACTAAAAAATCAGATCTTAAAAGAGCGGAAGTTGCAGTAGAAAAGGTGAAAAGCAAGCTTAATGCGGCAAAAATCGATAAAAAAAGAGAACCCGCTCGTATACGTGCTGCAAACAGGGAACTTGCCAGGATAAAAGAGAAAAAAATGGAGTTAGCGGTGAATTTGAGCGAAAAGGAGAAACAAACAAAGATTGCCGAACGAGACATTGAATCCGCGAACATAGTATTTAATGAGGCAAGAGCGGAACTTGGCGAAATTCGGCGTATTGTCGCCAATTCAAAAAACCAGGATATTGAAAAGCAGGAAATGCTGAAAGATCTGGAACGGGAGGAAAAAAACCTCGAACATATCAAAACCCGGAAGAGCCAGATAGAACGGTCTGACGAGATGAGTTCGTCAAGGAAAAACATGGCAGATCAGTTGAACGGCATCGATGATGAGGAAAGGGAGTTAAAGACCAAACTGGGTTATTTAAAAGTGGAAGAAGATTCGATACTTCACGATCTTGAGGAAACAAGAAAGGAACTGGTAGAACGAGAGAATGATGTGATGGAAAAGGAGAATTTCCTCATGAAAGAGCGATCTGACCTCCAAAATGCGGAAGAATCGGTTAAACTTGAGGAGCGTGGTCTAAAATCCGCGGTTGGTGAAATAAAAACCGTGGACGATGAAATATCGCAGGTGATTTCGCGTATTCTTGCCACAAAATCAGAACTCGCGACAACGGCGGATGGATTCGAGCGAACTGTGATGCAAGAACTCGAAGTCGCGCAGAATACTGCAAAAGAGCTTGAGCAACTGACACACGAACTTGAGGAATCACAGAATATAATCAAGGAACTTGAGGGGTCAAAGTATCAGGAACTTGAATTGGTGAGAAGTGAGCTTGAAACATCGCAGAAT
>CBDUQO010000132.1:0-6084 GCA_965369365.1 uncultured Methanosarcinales archaeon | reverse complement strand
AGCTTCTCGTAGATCGGTTCCTGGTCATACCTGATCGCTCCAGCCTCGCAGGCTTTCTCGCACGCCTTGCAGCTGATGCAGTTCTCCATGTCAAGCACCGCTCGCATCGGGACTGCCTGCGGGAACGGGATGTAGATCGCTTTCCTGATCCCAAAGTTCTCGTTAAACTCGCTCGGGAGTTCGACAGGGCAGACCTCCTGACATGCACCGCAGCCTGTGCAGATGCCTGTGTCAAGATAACGCGGCTTGTGCAACACAGTCACATCGAAGTTGCCGACAAAACCTTCCACATCGGTAACCTCCGAGTACGACATGATATTGATATTCTTGTTCCGTGAAACCTCCACCATCTTTGGTCCGAGGATGCAGATCGAGCAGTCGTTTGTGGGAAATACCTTGTCAAACCGTGCCATCCTGCCGCCGATCGACGGCTCCTTCTCGACAAGATATACGTTGTAGCCCATGTCGCCAAAGTCGATTGCTGCCTGCATTCCTGCAACACCTGCGCCGATCACCAGCACGTTCTGGTCAACCGGAACAGACGACTCCTCAAGTGGTTCAAGCAACATGGAGCGGGCGATGCCCATCCTGACTAAGTCCTTTGCCTTGGCTGTTGCGCCTTCCTTATCCCACATGTGAATCCATGAGCACTGGTCACGGATGTTCACGAACTCGAACTGGTACGGGTTGACGCCAGCCTCTTTACAGCACGCCTTGAATGTGGGCTCGTGCGTCCGCGGTGTACACGCGGCAACGATCACCCTGTTCAGGTTGTGCTCTTTAATACCGATCTGTATCTCTGCCTGCCCCGAATCTGCGCATGTGAACTTGTTGACTTTCACATACTCAACATTCGGTAATGTCAGCGCATAATCAGCAACTGCCTGGGTATCGACATACCCACCGATGTTGACGCCGCATTCGCAGACAAAGACACCGATACGTGGTTCTTCGTTTTCCATTATGTTTCTCCTCTCGTTAACTAAGTTCTATGTTGTAATTCTCATATTCTCAGGTAGTAGTCGTCGGCAAGTTTCTCGGACGATAAAAGGGCGTTCTGCCAAAAAGTCACTCTTCATCTCTTTTATCACATCCTGTGGAAACACCTTTGCTTATGCCTCATATATGCAACGTGACAAGCACGAAAAATCATCAGTAGCATTGTACTTAAGGGTAACGCCAGCACACGGATCGAAAGAATTATGTGCAGAAAACATCAACACAACTGAGACGGAAGTGTATATAATGAAAAAATGGCAACGTGATCGCGGACTTGCGGCAAGGATGTTTCTGACCATGTTTCTGCTTGGCGCAGTTTACATCACATTCATAGCAGTATTAGCGTACCTGGGACTTCCCACCGGCTCGATTATGATCGTTGCAGGGATTATGCTCTTTGCGCAGTACTATTTCTCGGATAAAATGGTTTTAATGAGTACAGGTGCTCACGTTGTAAGTGAAAGCGAAGAACCGCTGTTGCATGGCATAGTATCGAGATTATGCATCGAAGCGGACCTGCCGAAGCCGAAGGTGGCAATCGTTAAAAGCAGCATTCCAAACGCGTTTGCGACGGGACGCAGCCCCAAGAAAGCGGTGGTGGCGGTTACAACCTCGCTTATGCAGAAACTCAACCAGAATGAGCTGACCGCAGTGCTTGCACATGAACTGACGCACGTAAAGAACCGGGACGTGATGGTACTCACCATTGCAAGCTTCTTCTCAACGATAGCGTTCTTTCTGGTCAGATACCTGTTATTCTTCGGCGGTGGGAATCGGCGCGGGGGCGGTCAAATCATGATTGCATGGATCGCCTCGATCGCTGTGTGGATCGTCAGCTCCCTCTTGATACGGGCGCTCTCACGGTACCGGGAGTTCGCTGCTGATCGCGGGGCAGCCATAATCACAGGTCATCCATCCCATCTTGTCAGCGCGCTGCAGAAGATCAGCGGTGCGATGGGTAGAATACCAACCGATGACCTGCGAAAAGCCGAGGGAATGAACGCGTTCTACATTATACCCGCAATATCCGGAAGCTCGGTCATGGCGTTATTCTCCACGCACCCATCGCTTGAAAAGAGAGTTGCAGCGCTCGAAAAGATATCCCGGCAGATGGAAACGCCATGAAATTTCTGGATTCGCTCTTCGGAAGGACAAAACTCAGGAAACCAAAAGTAGACGCACTGTTCTCGCTTTCAACCGCATATCTGGCGATGGAGGTGATGGGCTTTGCGCCAACTGGCAAATCCGGCATCTGTTTTAAGCCGGTTGAATCATCTCGGTTCTCTGAACTGGAAAGCGATCTTAAGGAGCTGCTCAAGCTCAGCGCATCAGAATCCGGAACCGCATGCCAGTTCCAGACAGACAAATACAATTATGCGTGGATTATCCTGAGCGATGACGATTTTGAGGATCTCATCACCACCACACACCTGATAAGCGAGACTGTTATCGAACACGACTTTGAAGAACGGCTTCTCTGCTCGATTTTTGCTTTCAAAGGCGTGTATTTGATATACAGCTACAAGGAAGGTACGTTCTACCCATTTGCCCCGTTACATGGGCAAAAAATGGAAAGAGACAACAACCTTGAATTTAGAATACGATCAACGATGGAAAACGAACTCCCCATCGAAAAAGAGCTGGAAAAATGGCACCCACTCTGGGGAATTCCGTTTTAGGTACGTGCTTAGCCAAACACGCACTCCTACGTACGCAAACTTAAGATAGTTGCAGTCGATAGTTGATGGATACAATAACCGGTCACCATCCGGGAAAACAGAAAAGTGGTCTCACGATGAAACACACACTACATATACTACACCCATTCCACATCCCCGCGCCCTCCCCGCGGGCTTTGCTAACAACACTTGCTCTGCTTGCTCTGCTCATATCGGTGCCAGGATGCAGCGCGTCTGTCGTCTACGTGATCGAGGTGGACGGCATGATCACCGCGGGAACCGAGATGCAGATCAGCCGTGGCATCGATCATGCAGCCGGGATCGGTGCTGAGGCGGTATTGATCGAACTTGACACGCCGGGCGGGCTTGTCACGTCGATGGATGGCATTGTGTCGAGTATAGAGAACTCGCAGGTGCCCGTGGTAGTGTTTGTGCCACAAGGTAATCGTGCATTCTCTGCCGGTGCATTCATCCTGCTTTCAGGGCATATCGCAGCGATGGCGGCAGGCACAGCCACCGGAGCAGCAACGCCGATCGAGATCACAACAACCGGCACAACAGCAGCAGAAAATAAGACGATCAACGCGTACGCTGCGCGGATGCGCGGAATTGCTGAAAAGAGGAATCGATCTGTGGAGACGGCTGAGAAATTCGTCACCGAGGGGCTTTCCCTGACCGCAGATGAAGCGCTTGCCCATGGAGTGATCGATCTGATAGCCACAGACCGGCGCGACCTTATTGATCACATCGATAGCAAAACCGTGAATGTATCCGGGAGTTCAATAACTATGCACACAAAAGAAGCGGTCTTTGTTGAAGACAAGCCGTCTCTGGTGATTTTGATTGTCGATATCATCAGCAACCCGCAGATAGCTTTTGTGTTGTTTCTGATCGGGATGTACGGGATAATCTATGGGCTTGCATCACCTGGTACGTATGTTCCTGAGATGGTTGGGGCGATAGCGATGATACTTGCGCTGTACGGGATGGGAATGTTCTCAGTCAGCACATTTGGAGCGATATTGATCGTTGCAGCCATGGTGCTATTTATAGCGGAGGTGCTCACACCGACATTCGGGATATTAACGCTTGGTGGCGTCATCTGCCTGATTATAGGTGCACTCATGTTTCCACAGGAGCCGCTCCTGCCGGAAGACTGGGTCACTGGCTTCAGACACACGGTTTTTGTGGTGGCGATCCTTTCAGCAGGAATTGTCGTGCTCGGTCTCGGGCTTGTCCTGAAGGCAAGGGTGCGGAAACCGACGACCGGGCAGGAAGAACTGATCGGAATGATAGTCAAGACGGAGACCGATATCGGTCCTGATAATGAGGGCACAGTGAAGGTTCACGGCGAGATCTGGCGGGCGACCGCAGCAGGACCTGTGTTAAGAGGGGAGACTGCGGTGATCGCGGGTGTGGACGGGCTTACTTTGATCCTCGAGAAGAAGTGAGAAGGTAACTACTCAGGTACCTAAAAACATCATCATGCGACTTCGCTATATCGGCACTGCTTGACCCGGAACACAACCTGATACAAACAGGAAATTTAACCGCAGAGTGCGCGGAAGGGAAATAAACGGTTAACTACCCGCAATCCTCGCGCCCCCGCGGTTATTTTTCTTACCAGGGATTACAGGATCATGATCAGGCGTCCAATCAACATACCGGAGTAGTTATGATGTTATGAGCCTTACCAGTTATTTTCCGGCAAGCCCGGAATACAGTCGTGACCTGGCACCTCAAAATCCAAAAGCTATCCATTCTAACCTCCTTGACAACGCGGCAGTCACGACAGTCACGACAGCAGGACCACGTCGCCAAACTCCTCTTCTCGTGAATCAGCTGCGAACGCCATGAACGCGAACACGCACCAGACCACTGCTCCCACGAATAGAAGGATATATCCGATCATCAACATGCAGAACTGACTCAGCAAGAATAACCAGTGGTTATTGAGCTGGTCTGCACGTGCGCTGCTTGCATTGTACAACTCCTGCTCGCCTGCTGCCCGGTATTCGTTTGCGGCAGTCTCTGTCAGGTTTACTGCAAACTCATATCCGTCAGAGGTTCCATCATAAGCAAACGGATTGACCAGCAGTTTTGCGTCGCCCCACTGGTACAGGTCTTCGGACGCACGCCGAACCGCATCCTCCGCATCCACGCGGTTGTTGTTTGCGCTCTCGATCTTCTGATTGTAGGCTGACACCGATTCTGCCGCCAGTTTATGTGCAGCGCTGCACTGGTCAGGCGAGTTCAGAAGCTCGTATGTTATAGCCGCATGTCGGTATGCAATGATCTTTGTGCGGTCATCCTCCGCGTCTGCCGCCATCTTCTCAAAATATAGGGACTCCTTCTGCAATATGCCGGTTATATAATCATTAGACATTTTATGAATGTTGGTCTGCACCTGCGTCTTCGCGCTCTTCTGCATGGCGTCCACAGCAATTCCTGCGACCAAAAGATCGTTTGTCGCAGCCCCGTGATCGCCCTCACCAGTCTTCAGGACCACCTGCTCCATCGCATCAAGGAATGTAACAGACGCCTGTGAGATGCTCGCAACCGACGCCCATTGCTCAGCACTCTCAGCACTTGATGACAGCATCTCAAGAGCTTTACCTGCGATATTTGATGCATCAAGGCTTCCGGATCCCTGAATGGTCTGCAGTGCATCCTTTGTCACTGCGATATCGATCGGTGTTGCGGTCGCCTTCAGCGCGATGGTTCCGTTCCCTGCGCTGTGTGTGAGGAGATGGCGCCAGGAGTAGGTCCTGCCAACCAAAGTTTCTCCACGGAACCGGAGCGTAAACGTGAGCGCCACAGAACTTCCTTTTGGTATCGTGGAAGCAGGCAGGTTAACAGACATCCAGTCGTCTTTCCCGTCTCCCGGTTGGCTTGCATCACGAACGATCTTGACCGATGTGATGTCCTTGTATCCAAACACTTCACTCAGTGTTATCTCCAGCGGGACTGATTTTAACACGTCAACCCGCCCAAAGTCCGTGCTGTATGATGACATTTCAAATTTAACCTCGTGCTTAACAGTCACGGTTACCGTAAGGGTTTGCGATCCGGCTTTTCCTGCATCAACGCGCAGTTTGCCCTGATGCGCACCCTCCGGGGCTGATGCAGGTATAGTGATCGTTAGTGTAGCCGTGCCAGCACCCAGTTCTGAAATCGTCGATGGATGGTTCACGCTGAACGTCATTCCTGCATCAGGATTGCCGTAAGCAGCCACACTGGCGAGGGTCATCGAGAGATCGCCATCGTTTACGATCTGAAACGTCTTTTCGACCTTAAAGCCGGTCTTCTCCATCTCTTTTCGTGGTTTGTTGAACACCACGGGATCGCCTATCTCGATGTTCTGGAGCGAGGCAAGGTGTGCCGGGACAAGGCGATCGACGTTGAT
>CBDUQO010000131.1:0-6124 GCA_965369365.1 uncultured Methanosarcinales archaeon | reverse complement strand
AGAGAATAGCACCCCGAAAGCCCATCAAGCCATACGACCGGTGTGTGCCCGCCCAGCATCTCCGCGGGTGATCTGGTTTTCGTGTGGGTGTGGGTTCCATCGTCTTTAACGAGGATCACGGCAGTACCCGGCGGGTGGCAGCGATTCCACGCGAGAATCGTGGCGTGTTCGGAGGCAGTCCAGAGGGGGGGGGGAGCCATGACGTTACTCATCTTCTGGCGGCATCCAGATATTCCGCGGAACCTTTGTCAGAACGATTGTGTTGCTTTCACCGATACGATCCACCATCACTGCATCACCAGCCGAGAGACCAAATTTTTTGGGAATTGTAACGGCGATTGAATTTCCGGTTTTGAAGACTTTTCGCGTATCCATACCCTATATCTGGATTGTCTATATTTATACTTTTCGGTGGGTCGCTGCATAGCGGTGTCTGTCATGATTAGTGAGATATGCCTTTTTAGTGCCGCTTGATAGCGTTTTTGGGGGTTTTTTTGCCCTAAAAACAGGAAATCTATACATGTATTTTTCGGTGGCTCGCTGCATAGCGTTCTCCCGTCATGACGGTCATGACACATTTTTTAGTGCCGCCCGATAGCGTTTTTGGTGTTTTTCGACCCTTCTAAATTCCCGTGTCTGAATAGTCTATACATATATTTTTCGGTGGCTCGCTGCATAGCGTTTCTGTTATGGTTGTCCGAACAGAAAAATTTTTAGGAATTTACAGTGCCGCCCGCTCTTGGTTTGCTACAAACTCAAATCGCTGATCTTCCACCAACACACCCATGATCTTAAATGGGTCTTCAGTAAGCGAAATCTGGCGTGTTTTTCCACGTCCGAGATTGGACAGTGATGTATTTATGAATCCAAGTGTGTCAAGTTCTGTGATTCTCACAGAAACCATTGAACGTCCTGTTTGGGCGAAATCCAGAGAATTGCACACCTGTTTATATACCTGTGTCACTTCCCCGGTGGTTGCGGTTCCGGTATCTCTCGTTGCTTCAATTATACTATAAAGCGTTATTTTGGCTTGATATGGAAGTGTCTTGATCATTTCAAGCAAGCAATTAACGTTCATATCATCATGAGCCATCCTAACATGCTCTTCCAGAACCATATTTGATCTCATAGAATCCGCAACCTCACCAGACGTTAATAACAATTTCAACGCCAACCGTGCGTCTCCATGTTCCTGCGCCGATAATGCAGAACAAAGGTGAAGTATAGAGTGTTCGAGAGCGTTGTTTTTAAAAGAAATCCCTACCCGATCTTGCAATATTTTCAAGATTTGGTCTGCGTTATACGGTGCAAATAATATCGTGGCGGGCGTAAATGATGAAAAAACACGGGGATCAAGTTTATTTTTGAAATGTATATCATTTGAGATTCCAATAACCCCAAGCGACAAATCCGGGTCGATATTATAGTTTTCCCGGACTCTACTGAACGCATATAGAATATCGATATTCTTTAGTTGGTCAATCTCATCGAGAACTACGACGATAGATGCTTTTTTACGATTTATCATATTCCAAAGCTGTGAATAATACTCTGCGGTCTCCATACCACGTTTACACTTACTTCCTGGTTCGAGAGTTTCTAACATCTCTATTAAAACCCTCCGGGGGGTGTTTACCTGACCACATGAAATCATAATATGTTTGACGTTAATATCCTCTACCTTCGCCTTCCACTCCAACTGTTTTAAGACATATCGTGCCACTACAGTCTTTCCAACACCCGGTTTACCGAACAATAACCCATTATTAAGGTATCCATCCGTAAAAACAGGTTTTATCAGATCAGCAACACTTTTAATCTGTTCATCCCGTGCAATTAATCTTTTAGGAACATAGCCAATGTGTAACGCTGACTTGTTCCGAAATACCCCTGATCCATTGTCTTTGAAGATGTCTATCATGGTTTTAACCCCAATAACTACCACTAACTTGTTTGGGTAACATAGTATATAATATGATTGTGTACCTTTGATTAACATGGTATATAAGTGTTCACTAACATGCCACTTTTGTATATAAACCCCCCCTCTCCCAATGGCTAACGTCGTTAGTTTTTCCGAAGGTGTGTGTGGGTGCAGAGCAGAAATAGATAAGATATTAGAGCAGAAATAGACCTATCGGTCATTGGTAGTTAGCATCTTGTTCTATATATAGTTATCGATTGGTCGATTTTGCCACACCACACACCTTCGGAAAATGTGACGACGTTAGCCATGGGGAGGGGGGGGTTTATATACTGATTTATTTTTTTTTAGAAAAACGCTATGTGTAGGCGGTGGAGTGTTTACTAACGTGTTTACTGCTATCGTTTACCGCTATTTCCCCCCCAACTCCCTGACCCTAAAGTCCGATATTTGACCTTAAAGTCGGGTTGAATTTACATCAACTCCCACACATTTTTGACAACATCATCACTGATTAGGTTCCAGTCGGTCGATTTTAGCTCTCTCCGCAGTCGCACCAACCGTATTCTATCTATACGCTCTTCTGTTGGCTCCAATAACCGATACGAACCGTAACCATATCCTCTATGTACGTATCCTTTCTTAAACAGCACACTCTCATATCCTGTGACCCGGATTCCACCTTTCGGGGTTATCCGAACCACTTTTGAGACCGATAAGGATGTGTGGATATACAACTCTTCAACGATTACGGTGTCTTCGGGTTTTAAGTCTTTCAACCACTGATCATAACTTTCCTCGTTCATTGTACTCTCCTGTTCCTGTTTCACCCCACAACCACCGTCGTCAGCGGCTCCCTCAAGCAAGACCTGAAACATAATCCTTCAATTCTTTTCGGTAGAGGATGCCTTCGTCTAACTCCCGGTCTTTCAATTCGCTGTATAAATCCTGGTCAAAATGCTCATCGATGGCATCTCTGCACATCTGCGCCAATGTCATCGGTTCAACAGCATCACATTCCACAACTTCGCCACCTAACCAGTTATCTGTTCTGCTATCGGTCAGCTTTGCCGGGACTCCGGGGAGATTCATCTTGTGTATCTGATCATGGTTTAAAGCGATTCTTTTCACTTCAACGTCGATTCCCATGCGACTCAGATTATCCTTAATGCTTCTGGGGATGTCAAGACCGCTTGGGTCGTAATCACCAAAATACAGGATGATAAGGGTCTTCCCGTTTGCAATCGCATACTCAAAACGATCTACTGCCTCGTGGAGAAAGGTAATGGAGGAATACCCCTTAAACGCCGCAAGTCCCACCCCTGCGATCTTGCAGGGGTCTTCAAAGACTCCTTGGAGTGCTTTCTTTTCTATCCCGACCTCAATGTAATTCTCCTGGTTCGACCACCGGTTTAGGTAATATGCATTCATCCATATATCTATCTGCTCTTTTCCATGATCGATCTCGGTCTGCAAATCCATCATTTCGTCTTCGGTCTCCCCGAACATCGTTCTTTCCCGGTCGATGAATGCACCCATGTTTATTATTCCATCCCATCGGGCTTTTGTCATTGCGCCAACAACTCGTTTGTAGTGGTTCGTGTCGTTCGTCATGCCTATTGCGACAAGTCGGTAATGCAGTTGCCTGATCGTAATCCCGCTTGAGTAATCCAGCAGAATCTTTTTGGCGTGCTCTATTATCCATTGCCTGGTGAACTCATCCTTCATCCGACCACCACAGCCACATCCATCCCGACCTCGAACCGGTCTGCGTGCTGCCTGTCCCGCCGGATCGTAGCGAACCGCCGCTTGTCGCCCCACACCGTCGCCCGGATGCTGACGGCAGGATCGTCTTCGAGGGAGATCACGACCGGCGTGCCTGTGGGAAACGCCGCCTGATACTGATGCGTACGCGGAATCTCGACGACCCGTGCGCCGTTCGACTTCTGCCGGATGGTGAGGTGCAGGCAGGGGGCTGGCTTCGCTTCAATCATCGAAACATCCCCGGATAATAATCTTCCCCATATATTTCTCTCCTTGCTTCTTCGAGGCACTCCGCGTACGGTTTGACCAGGTTTCTGCTGGTTGCCCAATTGTGCCCATTATACATTATTACCAGTTCCTCGGCGCGTTTGTCCACCGCATCAAACATACCGCGTACTTCTAAAAAACCTGTGTATTCCGGCTCTATTCTGCCATCGAGTTCAAAAAAAGCGTCGCAAATCTCACGCGGCACTCCACAGTCGCTTAAGATATACCCGATCTCTTCACAGTCTTTTTTATTCATGCGCTCACCGCCTGCTTCTGCTCATTACAACTCATCGATAACACCTTTTAAGATAATTTTCATGCTTTCCGAGGTTATCCTAATAGAATGCACCTTTTCCCTATCTTCTATAGTAATTACAAACCCCGTCGGGTTTCTCTTGTTTCGCTCGACACGCAACACCGGATTGACGATTTCAAAGTCTTCGCCTTCCATTTTTTCCATATCTAATCCTGATCCAAGCCGTTCGCCGTACACAATCACATTCATGCGCTCACCGCCTGCTATGCCTGCGCCCTGTGGGGCTGGCGGTCGTCTCTGCCTCGCTCACGCGGGCTGTGAGGATGGTTATGGTTGCAAGGATACGGGCGGTCATTCGCTCGCTCCCGGCTCCGCCTGCGTCCTCGACCGGACGATTGTAATCTGGAACTCGCTGCCGTCATCTGTATTGATCACAAGTCCTGTTATGCCTGTTTCATCGATTACATACTTACCTTTGATTCCTTCATTCCACAACGCCGTTCCAATTATTCGGTGCATTTCTGTTTCGGTTGTCATTCGCTCATCTCCGTGCTTGTTTTGCCCTTACGGGCTACGACCGCCGCAGGTGTGACCCGTGCGGCGGTCTGCGGTCTCACTCATCTTGCCATGCTGCCGCGGGGTCATGCGCCCGCCTCATCTGGCGGCTGGTCGTCGGGCGGCTCCTGCACGCCGACCGCGCCCACTGTCTGCCAGTATTCCGGTGCCAGTGGCTTGTTTTCCGATCCCGGAAACCGCTCGCTATGCCATCTCTGCGAGGGGCAGACCGGGTAGCCGTACCCGCGATCTACGAATTTCTGCCCGTATCCAGGGCAGTGGGGGTCATCGCATCGCTCGATCATGCGCTATTCGCCTGCCTGCGCGTCTGCGATCTCTTCCGCATAGTCTCGCCTGAACCGCTGTTCCATATCTGCCGCCCTGTCTGCCGCCGCCCTGTACGCTGCGCAATTCTCATCGAATCCGCGGCAGGAATCACATTTTGCGGTGGTTGCATCCTCGCAGCACCGCGGCATATCGTCAAATTCTTTCATTCCTACGACCCGCCTCACCCTTTACAGCCACATGCTGCGCAACTGCCATCTGACAGTCGCGAATTTCCATAATATGTGGGGTCGATGTGGCGGTAGATCGCCAACAGCGTCCAGTATAGGCTATTCTCTCCCTCTTTAGGGGGTTGTTTGTGCACCTGCGCATCAGCACCGCATACAGGGCACTCAAAAATGATGCACCCGGCGTTTACTCTAACATTCTTTAGTAGTATATCTCTAATTTTATTCATCTCCTTATCTCGCTTGTTTTGCCCTTCCGGGCTACGACCGCCGCAGGTTTGATCCGTGCGGCGGTCTGCTTTCACGCTCCTGCTGCTATCATCGCCAGGTCTTGGAGTAGATGCGGAAACGCTTCCATCATTCCGGGCACGCTCTGGAATCTCCGCGGACCGCGTCCGTTGATATACATATCGTATCCTCTGCCTCTTGATCGCTCTATGATCGTATAAGATCGCCCGCGGTGGGCGATCTCGTGTGCGTTGTCTGTAAGGCGTTGTAACATCGCTCGCCTCAACTAAACTGCTGCCACTTGATGTTTTGCATCCATGTACCTGCAAATATCGCTTCGTCGCGCTGCTCGCGTACATCGATCTTGGACGGCTCGCCATCTTCCCAGATTATGCCTTCCCGATAGATTCCCATTCCAGGCATTGAGAAGGATAGGGGGAAATATCGCCCGGTCTCCGCCTTCAGAAACGTCATTTCCGGATCGGCTACGAGGTCGCCATTCTGCTCGTAATAATGCGCTATGCTGTAGATGTCGCCAAGTTTGCAATCCCCTACCCATTCCACGACAACCGCCATAATCGCGCTGTCTGGCTTGTTGTTGTCTATCCGGGTGTGGAT
>CBDUQO010000130.1:0-6152 GCA_965369365.1 uncultured Methanosarcinales archaeon | reverse complement strand
GGCAGCTTGAATGAGAAACCGAAGAGAACCGCGATCATTATCACGAAGGATACGAATTCGCAGATCGAATAGTTGGCAACAGCGCCTGTTGCTGCTGCGATCATGAACAGGTAGTTTAGAAAGAGTGGAAGGAGGAAATAGGCGTATGAAACTCCGGATATGAAGAGAATGACCGCGAAGATCGCCATAACAACAAAAGATGACCTGCGAATCGTAATTCCGGTGCGCATAGCAACTGCCTGGTATGCGAAGTAGATCGCGACAGGGAGTGTAAGAAGTGCGCCGCAGATTATCGCCATCTTCAGCTTCAGCATGATGACCGCAAGCGGTGTTAAGTACACGATACTCGCACCATCAGGCTTCATATACTCGATTGTGTGCTGCAGCACCATCTCCATCATCGGAAACCCCCCCGCCGTGCCGACTGCGAAGACCGCGAGTATATAGAAGAGCTTCTTTTTGAGGACATTCACGATCTCTTCGGCAGTTCCGATCATCATCAGATACAGCGTGGTGATGCAACATGTATATTACGCATAGGTTTAAGACGGACTCTGGTATAAGATCAGTCGAGGTGAAAGAATGCCGTGGATGCCCGGAACATTTGAGATGGTACTGATCTTTCTGGCGGTCATCCTCCTCTTCGGAGCAAAGAAACTGCCAGAACTCGCACGTGCCATCGGTAGATCGCTTGCAGAGTTCAAACATGCGCAGAAAGAGGGTGAAAAAACTCTGAAAGAATTCGAGACAACTCCGGAAGAGCCGCTTTCAGATGAATCGCCTGTTGGGTCAAAGGTCAAAGAGATGGCAGAGGATCTCGGAATCGAGGTCGAAGGAAAGACACCTGAATAGGGACGGGCGTACCGCAATCATGATCACGCACGATCCGGAGATCGCAGCGCATGCTGACATGATTGTTGCCGTGAGGGGCGGGCTGCTTGCGGATGGGGTTGTGAACAATTGAGGTGGCATGAACGGTAGGAAACCATTAAAATCCATCCGGCAGCGAAAATTGGGGGGGGTGATTATGGATGTTTCGGGCACGACGCCAGAGGCGACAGTCTCTTCCCCCACCGCGAAAACTATTTATACCGTTTACACCAATAACTGATTGACAGTCAGTCAATACCACAAGACCTGTTGAGGCAAATAACATGACCCGCACAGTAAAGGACCCGGAAACACGGCGCAACGAACTCATCGACACCGCAGAGAAACTCTTCCTCGAAAACGGCTACGAAGAGACCACGGTATCTGAAATCGTCAGAAATGCCGGTGTGGCACAGGGCACGTTCTATCATTACTTCAAATCGAAGGATGAGGTATTAAGCGCGATAACCGACCGGTGGATCGAGGAAATACGTGCTGGAATAGAGGATATAACCTCCAAAGACGGTTCAGACGCCATCGATAAGATCCTCGGTGTTTTTGGCTTCTTTAGCAGCCTTGGCAGGTCCCGGCAAAGGCTTGTCGAGTATGTCCACGAGGCGAGAAATGCGCATCTGCATATCAAGTTTGAACAAAGAGTTCCTCAGATCATAATTCCCCCATTCAGCCGGATGATCGAAGAGGGGGTAGACGAGGGCTTCTTCGATGTCAGATACCCAGAAATGGCGGCATTATCCATCATGGAGACCGCTGGTGCAATCTCCCATATCCACGAGACATACCGTCTTGAAGATAAGACCGAGAAGATGAAAGAGCTAACAGACGCCACATTCGACTTCATCGAGAGGATACTCGGCGCAGAGCCAGGGATATTCATGAAGTACATATCAAAGATGGAGGCATCCGCATGAACCGATACAAACTCGCCATAACAACGTCCCTTCTGGTATTTTTGATGTTCCCGGCGATTTTTTCATCCGCCGCAGCCCAGACAGACAGCACAGAAGATATTGGCATCATCGATCTATATTCAAGCATCGATTCGGCTGATGTTACGCTCCACTCAAGCGCGCATTGCACAGACATAACGATCGATGCGGAACTGATGCTTGAGGGGGAAGTGCTGAGCACGGAGAGATTCAAGATCGGTGAGACTCTTTCTGATACTGATATAACAAAAGTGGTAGCATGGGACCTCAAAAGTCCGGAAGACGGTTTCTACATCACCAGAATGACCCTTTCTATGGGCGGCTCGGTGCTGGAGACGCGATACCGCAACTTCTCGTATGGCAGCCCTGCGCTTCCAAGGGTGTTTATCAAGGATATCATCCCCGATTCCCGCGGCGTAAGCATCATCATCTCGCCGTACAGAACCCAGTTTGGCACGCAGGCGGTACTAACCGATGTGGAATACATGCTCGTGGACGGCGATACCGTAATCTATCGGACCACCGATCAGAGAGTTGATGTGGTGCAGGCAACACCGCTATCCGAGGACTGGAATGTGCGCCTCGAAAATAACCATCAGTACTCTGCCAGAGTGAAGATCAAAGTCCCATCGCAGAGGCAGAGAGATACTGTGATCGCCAGATCAGTGGATTTCACTGCAGAAGACGATGCCGGCATAACCGAACTCTACAGGGATGAGACCGGAGCAAGCGCAACGGTTCTGGGACTTTCGCAGGTGCCGTTTACTGGAGAGATCGTCTTTACAGTCTCAAAGGACGGTGGGACGATCGAGGAGATCCGGGAAAAATCCCCGATCCTGATGTCAGGTGATGACGAGACGACAGAGGTTATATGGGATAGCAGGCTCCCCGCAGGCACTTATGAACTATCTGTAAAGGTGATAGGAAACAACGGCGATGTGGTGGACATACTGGAAACGGTCATAGAAGCGGAAGAGCGCGGATACGAAGCCTCCGCCACTGCCACCACAGCCCCGGAGACGCCGGGCTTTAACGTCTGTCAGGTGGTTTTCGCTGTTCTGGCGCTATATCTCTTCCGCAGGAATGAATGAAAAGATGAGATGATGCCAGTGTTTGAACTCTTCATAGCATGGAGGCACCTATCGTCCCGCAAGAGGCAGACGATTCTCTCGGTCCTGGCAATCGGGCTTGCGGTCATGATACTCATGGTCTCACAGGCGATGGTGGTTGGCTTTACAGAGGAACTCTACGCAAAGACGATCGACGAGATGCCACATGTGACCGTTGAACCGAGGAGCGACGAAGATTACATCCACCTCTACCGGAACCTCGCAGGCGAGATCCGGAGAATCGATTGCGTGGTGGGAGCCTCCCCGATTCTTGCCGGAGCTGCGACATTCGAGCACAAAGACAAATCCGGAAATGTGATCCTGCAGGGGATCTCTACAAGCGACCACGACATAGTGCTCCGCACCGGGAGTGACATCACAGAAGGCAGCCTCAGGGATATTGAGGTGAGCCGGAGCGGTGTTGTGCTGGGGGATGCGCTCGCTCTGAAACTGGACGCTAAAATCGGCGATTCCATCGATGCGAGCTTTCCCGAGGCAAAGCCTGTCACCCTTGAGGTGGTGGGAATCTATGACAGCGGCACACCGCAGGACGAGAGCGTTGCGTACACCTCCCTCTCGACAGCCCAGACGTTCTTTGACGAGCCCGGCGTTGTGAGCATAATTCTTGTGCGAGTGGAGGATCCCCGCGGGGCAGAGTCCGTATCAAGCGAGATCGATCTTTTGGGATACCCTGCCTCCGACTGGAAGGAGACAAACCCTGAGATTATGCAGATGATAATGATCGAAAGCATCTCAAACGCAATCATACTCGGGCTGGTCATCGTGATTGCAACATTTGGGATTGTGAGCACACTCTTTATGGTTGTTATGAAGAAGAAAAGGGAGATCGGCATGTTAATGGCGATGGGGGCATCCCGAAGAAGTATCATGAAGATATTTGTAATGGAAAGCGGCATCATGGGGCTTATAGGTGCTCTTCTGGGCGTAGCGGCGGGAGTGCTGATCGCCGCGGTGAGCGGTCCTTATAGCTTTGAGGCAGGGGAGGGGGCGTACGGCGGTGTCTCAACGATCCCGTTCATCGTAAGAATGGAGGATGCTGTCGTGATTGTCATGTTCACATTCCTGTTGAATCTCCTCGCAGGCATATATCCTGCAAGACGTGCGTCAAAGCTCGACCCGGTGGAGGCGATCAGCGGGGAGTGATCCCCCCAAAAGGAGGCTGCAAAGATGTTTGAGATGAATATTGCTATTAGGCACATCAGGTCACGGCAGCGCCAGACCCTCTTCTCGGTAATAGCCGTTGCACTGGCGGTTGCGATAATAACGATCTCCATGTCGATGCTCAGCGGATTTACGAGCTACATCGTGGACGCAACAGTGGAAAACCAGCCACATGTCACAGTCTCGCCAGAAGAGGGCGAGGACTACATATACCTCTATCACGGACTTTTGAACCACATACAGTCGCAGGACGGTGTTATTGCAGTAGCACCCCGCTATCAGGGAGATTGCGCGCTTCAGTACCAACACAACGTGGAAGGAGCGGTATTATACGGCATAAATCCCGGAGATGAGACCAAAATCTTAAACGTGGAGAAAGACATCGTTGCAGGGGATTTCATGTCCATCACAGGACTTGGAAACCGCATAATCATCGGATCAAAACTCGCGGAGAACCTTGAGGTGGAGGTCGGTGATGCGGTTACCGCCAAGTTCCCGGGATCAAAGCCGACCGATTTTACGGTGACTGGCATCATCCGGACCGGAACACAGGCTGATGAGACGCTTGCTTATGCGAATCTCGGGCGAGTCCAGGACTTCTACGGCAAAGGAGACATAATCACCGGGATGGGGGTGCGCGTTGGGGATATCTATGCAGCGGACACACTTGCTGAGAAGATCGATTATGAGACCGACTACGATGCCGCAAGCTGGATGGAAGGAAACAGGGAGATACTGGACCTCATTGACCAGCAGACCGGGTTTGCTTACGTCTTCTACATCATGATCTTTGCAATATCGGGATTTGGCATCGCAAACATCCTGATAATGGTCGTGATGGACAAGGTGGGCGAGATCGGCATGTTAATGGCGATGGGAACCTCCAGACGAAGCATACTCATCATATTCCTCTTTGAGGCGTGCATACTCGGAATGATGGGCGTAATCATCGGATCGGTGCTCGGGTACGTATCATCCATCATGCTCGCATCCTACACAATCCCGGTGCCGCCTGAGATGTACTTCGGGCTGGACCACCTGCCATTCCTGATAACCCCTGAAAACTTCATAATAGCCGGCGTCTTCGCAATGGCAATCAACATCATTGCAGGCGCATACCCTGCCCGCAGGGCTTCGAAGATGGACCCGGTGGAGGCGATCCATGATGTCTGAAGAGAGGATGGAGAACATAAAGAAGATAATCGAGATACGAGACCTGACAAGGATATATGGCGACGGCGCAGAGGTGCGGGCTCTTGACGGCGTGAACCTGGATATTGAGCAAGGAGAGTTCCTTGCAATCATCGGACCATCCGGATCCGGGAAGAGCACGCTCTTAAACCAGATTGGAATCCTTGACACGCCCACGAGCGGAACAATCCTCCTGGCTGGAGTCGATATCACGAAAGCATCTGAAAAAGAGCGCTCCAGACTGAGAAACCGGAAACTCGGATTCATCTTCCAGTACCATCACCTGCTGCCCGATTTTAATGCTCTTGAGAACGTGATGATGCCGCTATTGATAAACGGTATCAAACGCTCGAAAGCACGGAAGATGGCAAGCAGGATGCTTGAGGAAGTCGGACTGGATGATAGGGCAGATCACAGACCGAATCAGCTATCTGGAGGGCAGAATCAGCGGGTTGCAATTGCACGGGCACTTGTGAACAGTCCGGGCATCGTCATCGGAGATGAGCCAACAGGCAACCTCGACTCCAAAAGTAGCGATAATATCTATGAACTGCTGCGGAGGCTTAACCAGGAGCATAATCAGACATTCATCCTTGTGACACACGATGCACAGATGGCTGCAAAGACTGACCGGATCATCAGGTTAGTCGACGGGAGGATTGTGGAGGATTCGCGGCGGTAGGCGATTCTCGGACGAGCCAACAGGAAATCCGGATACGCGGACAGGTGATGGGATCATTAGAATCTTTGATGACATGAACAGGGATGGACGTTCAGGGAGATCTGGGGGCAAGTTTATCTTCTTTATCAGGTGACTTAGCATGTATTATGTCTCGATATCGCATCAGCAAAG
>CBDUQO010000129.1:0-6185 GCA_965369365.1 uncultured Methanosarcinales archaeon | reverse complement strand
AGGTGTACGCAGCATCCGAATGAAACGAGGTGGAGATGGTGGGGCAGGTGCCCCTACCACTCCGTTATTTTTTGTACGCGTTGAGCTCTCCCAAATAACCACCCAAGCTACTGTTCTTCAGGATCGATCCAAAACACATTCTCGACCACAAAACTTCTATATTATTACTGTAATAGTCTTCCAAGAGGCTGATGGACAAGAACGCAATCATCAAGCAACTTCAAGACGCTATTGACCAACTCAAGCAGATGAGACTTTGTGCGGGCTGAACTGTGGATGCGAATCAGGTAGTCCATGACACCTGAGTGAACCGGATAACATCTGCAATCAAGATCAAACTGACTCGCTGCCCGCAACGCCGCGGCGGTTGAATCACCATTCTCCAACCCCTTCCACGACTTTTCTGCCAAGATCTGTCGGATAATAGATCAGGTAATTCCCCTCCTGCCGTGAACACACGAGACCGCCTTCCTTGAGCACCGAGAGATGATACGACATCTTCGAGTACGCATACCCGGTCATCGCAACGAGAAGACAGACGCACATCGGCTGCATAAAGAGCGCAAAGATCACCCTGATCCGCACAGGATCAGATAGTGCACGTGCAACCGCTACAATAGCCCTGATCTTCTGATCATTGGGTAGCAATCCCGTGATTCCCGCGATTCCGCCTTTTTCCGCCAGTTCACACCTGATCGAACCCGGTATCTCAATCTCGATTGTGATTTTAAACATCTCCCATCTATTTCAAACCTCGTTGAAACCACAACATTTAAGTGGAATTACAAATATTATTGAAATAATGGCAGGCGCCATAAATAACGTTTGCCATGAGTAATTAGATTTCTGGAGACCACAGACAACAATACCATGACAATCGAAACGTTGCTTCTGGCTGGCATCGAAACACTGAAGGAGTATCTTGCGCTGCATGTACTGATGTGTCTCGTGCCGGCATTCTTCCTTGCAGGCGCCATCGCCTCGCTCTTCTCAAAAGAGTCTGTGCTGCGCTACTTTGGAGCTGATGCGCCCAAATACCTCTCGTATAGCGTGGCATCGGTAAGCGGCGTGCTTCTTGCGGTCTGCTCCTGCACGGTGCTGCCGCTCTTTGCCGGAATCTACAAACGGGGCGCTGGCATCGGTCCTGCGTCAACGTTCTTATTCTCGGCGCCCGCGATCAACATGCTCGCAATCGTCTACACTGCACAGATACTCGGCTTTGAGATTGGTGCTGCTCGCGCTCTTGCGGCTGTGGGTATGTCCATTGCCATAGGGCTCGTCATGGCTGCGGTCTTCCGAAAAGAGGATGTGGCAAAGACAAAAGCGATGTCGGCTATGGCAGGAATCGAGATCAACCCCGCGCACCAGGTAGGATTGTTTGTTCTCCTCCTCGCAATCCTTGTGCTTGGTGGCATCATCGAGACGTGGATGTGGCGGGGACTGATCCTCGGACCGCTCGTGCTTCTTACAGCCTTTGTCTCAAGAAAGTGGTTTGATGATGAGCAGATCCACGACTGGCTGTGCGAGACATGGGATCTTGCAAAGAAGATATTTCCGCTTCTGCTCTTGGGGGTATTCTTTGCAGGTATAATCCTACAACTGATTCCTTCCGATCTTGTTGTGCAGTTTGTTGGTGGTAACTCCCTGCAAAGCAACCTGATCGCATCAGTTGCAGCGGCACTGATGTACTTTGCAACGCTCACCGAGGTCCCGATCATTGACTCGCTCACCCGGCTCGGGATGGGCGCGGGACCTGTGCTTGCGATGCTCCTTGCAGGACCTGCGCTATCGCTTCCGAACATGATCGTGATCGAGAGGGTGATGGGTCTTCGGAAGGCGGCGGTTTATATTGTGTTTACGGTAATCCTGGCTACCACCGCAGGATTTGTGGCGGGAACTACAATATGGGGCGAATAGGAGATATGGATAGGAGACATGGATAGGAGATAAGAATATGGGTATAATTGTAAAAGTATTCGGAACGGAACCTCCCTGCGCTAAGTGCAATGCGGCTTATAAGACCGCAAAGAAAGTTTCGGAGCGGATCGGAGATGGTGTTGTTGTCGAAAAGCACAGCGCACTGAGCGATGAAGGCGATAAGTATGGGATCCTGATGACCCCGACCGTCGTCGTTGATGATGTGGTCGTGGTCGTTGGCAAGGTACCATCCGAGAAGAAACTGGAAGAGATCATCAGATCAAAGGTGTAAAGACGCAGGAGCGCAATGACCGTAGTTTATTCCGGGGTAGCACAACCGGGGCGGCATGAGGCATATCCCGGCTAAACCATTATGTTGAGCCTTACCACTCACTCTTTATGTACCACGACGCCGATAATAGTGATAGTAGATGGTGCGGGCTGACAATGTGTGTGCGAATAACCGAATGATATAAAATGAGGGGAGTAATAGTAGGGAATAACGCCAGAGTGATGGGGCATCAGGTGGCTGCATGGATTTCGCAGGGATCAGAACCAGCCTGATGATCATCGCAATCACACAAAGACAGCCAAAACGGAGGGAAAGATAACATGAAATCGCATATCGTAAAGGACATGGCTCTCGCAGAAGAGGGCGCACACAGGATCGAGTGGGCACGCAGGCACATGCCCGTGCTCCAGATCATCAGGGAACGCTTTGCAAAGGAACGACCGCTCGAGGGCGTAAACGTCGTTGCATGCCTGCATGTGACGGTTGAGACCGCGAATCTGATCACTGCACTTCGTGATGGCGGCGCAAACGTCGCACTGGCAGGTTCAAACCCGCTCAGCACGCAGGACGACGTCGCAGCAGCTCTTGCGTCTGATGGGATCAAGGTATTTGCATTCAGGGGTGAAAACGACGAGGAATACTACGAATGCCTCGAAGAAGCGGTCAAGATCGGTCCGCACGTAACGCTTGACGATGGTGCGGACACAATAGCGCAGGTGCACAGCAAGCACCCGGAACTGCTTCCTGAGATCATCGGTGGGTGCGAGGAGACCACTACCGGCGTGATCCGGCTGCGGGCGATGGCTGCTGACGGCGCACTCGCGTATCCTGTGATTGCGGTCAACGACGCCGAGACCAAGATGATGTTTGACAACCGGTACGGTACCGGGCAGAGCACGATCCATGGAATCATGAACGCAACCAACATACTGCTTGCCGGAAAGAACGTGGTCGTGGTTGGGTACGGCTGGTGCGGCAGGGGCGTTGCCATGCGGGCAAAGGGGCTTGGCGCAAACGTGATCGTCGTTGAGGTGCACCCGAGAAAGGCGCTTGAAGCCGTGATGGACGGCTACCGGGTCATGCCGATGCTGGATGCAGCACGGATCGGCGAACTGTTCATAACAGTCACCGGCGACATCGCGGTGATCAGAAAGGAGCACTTTGAGGTGATGCGTGATCAGGCAATCGTTGCAAACTCAGGGCACTTCAATGTCGAACTCGATATACCAGCACTGGCATCGATTGCGGTCGGGATAAACGAGATGAAAGAGGATGTGATGGAATACGTGCTCTCAAACGGCAACCGCGTCTATGTGCTTGCGGAAGGCAGGCTGGTCAACCTTGCATCAGCATTCGGACACCCCCCGGAGGTTATGGACATGAGTTTCGCGAACCAGGCTCTCTGCGTGCGCCATATTGTAGAACACGGCAGTTCACTTGATAATCAGGTTTATACCGTGCCATCCGAGATCGATGATGAGGTTGCACGCCTGAAACTCGATGCGATGGGCGTAACACTTGAGAAACTGACGCCAGAGCAGGATAAGTACCTCCATTCGTGGACGATGGGGACGTAAGTAGAGGATGCGAGAGATCTGCAAGTGAAAGAAAGGTGGAGGGGGGTTTACCCTCCTTTCACAATTCGTACATCGGATTGATCCGGATATTGGGGTGAACATGGACTGTCTCAAGCTCAGTGACGTTATGAATGTGGGCGAGGATTCGTATAATCAATTTAAGATTAATTTTTATAGTATAGATAAGCTTACCGTGGAGATATGTGCTTTTGCCAATTCAGATGGCGGGAATATATACATCGGCATCTCGGATGGTGGAGAATTAGAAGGACTCAGTAAGGACGATGTGAATCGATTAAATCAATGGATTTCCAGTGCATGTTCTTCAAAAACAGAGCCACCGATCTTTGTTAAAACGGAGATTTTAATATGTGCTGGCAGGAGGGTTTTGATAATACGTATGCCAAAAGGGCGTAACAAACCTTATGCAGTGAATACAACTGAATTTTGGGTGAAAAGCGGGGCAGATACAAGAAGAGCAACAAGGGAGGAACTTTTGAGGCTTATGCAATCATCCGGATTCATATTCGCTGATGAAATCGAGACCGATGCAGGAATCGAAGATTTTGATGTGGGTTACTTCAAACGCTTTTATGAGCGATATTATACGGAAAAAGTAGAAGATATAGATGTTTCTTTCGAGAAATTACTTGAAAATCTCAGACTCGTCAAAAATGGGCAACTGACACTTGCAGGACTGTTGTTATTTGGTAGATCGCCTGAGAGAGTAAGACCACACTTTGTCATAAAGGCGACCTACTACAAAGGTAACGATATCTACTCAAATGAATATAAAGATAGTGAGACGATAGACGGACGACTAATAGAACAATTTGAGTATGGGGTTAGTTTTATACGGAGAAACCTGCATGGACTTCAGGAAAACAGGAATGTAAACGCACATCCGATACTTGAAATCCCAGGAGAAGCTTTTATGGAGGCAGTGGCAAATGCAATTGTTTATATGGACTATTTTATAAATTCACCAATATTAATTAATGTCTTTAAGAATCGGTTAGAAATAATAAGCCCGGGAATCCTCCCAAATACCGTGAATGAGGTGAATATGATGTACGGCATCCACATTGAGCGAAACCCCGCGATTCGGTCATTTCCGGAGCGGGGCAAAAAGTTTAGGTACGGCGGGCGAGGCAGCGGAGTTCCAAGAATGGTGAGGCTGTGCCGGGAAAGCGATGTTAAACCGGATCTGGTGAATGACCCGGATAAACAGATATTCAAAGTTGTTTTTCACAGGATGCCTGATGAAGACTGAAATCATGACCGGCAACAGATGACCCCGGAAGAAGCTATCCACCTGCTCCGCGAAGCCGGCTGCTCACAAGATATCATCGAGCACTGCCAGACAGTCGCAAAGTACGCATGCGAGATTGCGGAGCAGTACAACAGTAAACACGGCAGGCACGACAACCCGGCTCCGGCTGACATCGAACTGGTGATGATCGGTGCGCTGCTTCATGACATCGGACGTGCACGATCCCAAAAGATCAAACATGTGGTGATCGGAGCAAAGATCGCACGGTCGCTTAAGCTTGATGAGCGGATTGTGCGTATCATCGAGCGGCATATCGGCGCAGGCATCCCGAAACACGAGGCGGCACAGCTCGGGTTTCCGGAAGGCAATTATATGCCAGAGACGATCGAGGAGATGATCGTTGCGCACGCCGACAATCTGGTGGACGGTTCCACGCGGATCAGCATCGGTGAACGGATAAAAAGGATGAAACGTCGCAGATTCAAGCGCAATGTGATCCAGCGGATGATTAAACTGCACAACGCTGTGATGGAATGATATGGACGGTCGCGCTATCGGGACGTTGATAGCTACGTTTACAGAGGTTTTATATGGGATACGTTTTGATTTACCATATATGGGATGCGGAATGCTCGGTTGCAATCAATCTGTGGTTTTAACGCATGATAGATTCGTAACTACTCATTTAGGGCGCTTCTCTGTTTTGTATGGGCAACACGAGCACCCCTTCCACCAAACAGGACATCCGTGTGGAAGAGCTGTCCTGGATAAAACATGGGGAATATCCGGATTGCGCGGGTGAAATCCTGGGATCATGAAGCAAAGTTTGTTTTCGAGACTGTGGGTGTGGATTATGCGAGATTGTTTTCAACACTGGGTCCGGGCGATGTTCTGGAGTGCGCTAATCTCTGATGGATGGGGTCTTGGTTATTTAAAATCTGTTGGTGGCAACAAAAAACAGGTGGTAGAGCCTTTATTTTTGCGTAACTTTCAAACTCAGGTTCAAGCTTCGAATATCCAAGAACAGACGAGCCAGAACCAAAGCACCAGGTGAATCACCAGCACGAGATATAGAATAATAGAGCAATTATATAAAAGATATGTTAAATAATTCAGGAAGTCTCCA
>CBDUQO010000128.1:0-6278 GCA_965369365.1 uncultured Methanosarcinales archaeon | reverse complement strand
GGACGGAAAACTCGCTGATATCGCGCCAACGATGCTTGAGCTGCTGGGACTGCCAAAGCCACCTGAGATGACCGGGGAGTCGGTAGTGCTGTAACCTGCACCTGCCGGAAGCGTATGTGTTTGTATGTAGCGAAAAAAACCACGCGATTAACACAAGAGTGTGGTACAAGTTACTCAGCTAAGCGCTTCTATCAGTGCCTGATTCAACTCGCATCGCACAGCTTCACCCTGTTCGACGGTTCCAGCGGTTGTGACGATGCGCAGTTCCTGCGCGGATGTGCCGGATGAAATCAGGAGGCGAAGATTTCCCCTGTTGTCAGGGCGCAGCACCTTGGCTACCGTCTTTCCGCCAGCATGTCCCTTAACGCTGATAACTGAGGGAACTATTCGTTTCACCTTGTGATGCCGTGCCACGACTTCCACTGCCTTCTTTCCGGTTCTACCGCCGATTATGGTGGTATGCGCCCCGCCAAGCTTGCTTGATTTCATGAGGGTGTTGTTTGTATATGCGTTTGTTTGATTTTGTTTGGCGCAAACCTTAAATGCGCCCCGATATAGGCAAAATTTTTAATCATCATCGACAATTACACCTCATGAATATCAGCCTGTTCACAGTTCCTGACATCCCACTGATTCATGAGGGGGATGATATAGCTGCGATCGTCTGCGATCGGTTCGATCTGCAGGATCGCGACGTTGTCGTCGTCGTATCCACGATCGTTGCCAAGGCAGAGGGCAGGATCATTGAGTTATCAGGTGTTGCGACGTCTGACCGTGCTCTTGCGATTGCAGAGCAGAATGACAGTGATCCGAGACTTGTCCAACTGGTTCTTGACGAGAGCAAGAAAATCATTCTAAAATTCCCGTTTCTTCTTGTGGAAACCCAAAATGGGAACGTCTGCGTGAATGCCGGGATTGATGGATCGAATGTCGAGGGGGATCGTGTCGTGTTGCTGCCAGAAGACTCTGACCGGAGTGCGAAAGAGATCAGGGAGGCGATATTCGCACGGACTGCCCAAAAAGTCAGCGTAATCGTTACAGATACAAATGGACGGGCATTTCGTGGCGGGCAGACCGGTGTGGCGATCGGGATCTCCGGAATTACGCCGACGCGGGACTGGCGTGGGCAGTGCGATCTGTTTGGCAAAGTGCTAGAGGTGGCAAACGAGGCTGTTGTGGACGAGATCGCCGGCGCTGCGAACCTGCTGTTTGGCGAGGGCTGCGATGGTATGCCGGTCGTGGTCGTCCGCGGGCTTGACTGCTATGCCGAACACGAGGGGCTGCGACCCATATATTTCCCAAGATCCGAGGACGTGATCAGGGATGCGATTGCTCGCGCTTCAACGCAAGAAACAGGGTAACTACTCAGGTATGTTGATTGGTCGTCCGATAGCGATCCTGTACTTTATGACAAGAAAATAACCGCGGAGGTTCGAGAGAGAGAGAGAGAGAGAGTGGTCAACCGTTTATTCCCCTCCGCGTCACTCGGTGTCCTCTGCGGTCAAATTCCCTGTTTGGTTGCATTATGCTCCAGGTCGCAGGTAGTTTCTGCATAGTGAAATCCCCCGAGAGTGGTTTTAGGTATCTGCGTAGTTACGAAACGGGATGATGGGCAGGGGCACTATCAGAATCCAGGATGTTAACGCCGGGATATGTGTTTAGCTAACTACAAAATTACACTGATTTCCACGAGAAAGACTCTCATCGCCCCCACCCATCTCGTGTAATCTTGTGGTTTTTTCACCTCATCTAAAATACACCCGGATATTTTTATACAGCACGCCCATAATCAGAACCAATGAAACCGAAACTCGGTGACACCATACTCGCGCTTCGGATTATAGCCGCAATAATTGTGCTCTGGCTAATAAACTTCGATGAACTGGAACAGATTGGAAGATCGTTAAGTCCTGGTTGCGTGGCACTCGCCGTTTCACTCGAGTTTTCGGCGTTTCTTATATGGGCTTTAAAATGGAAGTTTATCGTCGCTAAACTCGAAAAGGTTACGTTCACAACTATTTTTATTGGTCTAATGGCTGGAAATTTCTTCAGTACCAATGAGATTCGTGCCAGAACCTTGGGCGGGTTCGGGCGGGCGAGGTTTCTTCAGCGGGTTACGCACAACCGCGCATTTGCAGAATGTTATGCAACCATCGCCATAGACCAGACCGGCAACAATTTCGTATTCTCCTTGCTCGTCATCTTCTCGATGCTAAACGTATTCCTGTTCCTGAATATACCATGGTGGCTATCGATCATCATGGAGGTGGTAGCCCTAATCATCGTCCTGCTGGCGCTTGCCGCATTCATTTCAAGACGGAAAATCGATGAAACCGCGGTTGTTCGATTTCTCCGTCCGAAGTTGCAGCGAATCTACGATTTTTCGATTTTCAAGTTCATCCGGGACAGGTTTGACACCTATATCAAATTCGAGGATACCATCGTATCGAGCCTTGCAACATTTGCAAAGACGTACAAAGAGATATTGAAAGACCGGGGCGCCCTTACAAGGGACATAGGTCTCTCAGTGGTCATGTATGCGCTTATTTATGCCAAGGATGGGGTCTTGATACGGGGTGCCGGATACGACATCTCTATTCCGCATCTCATTGTGGCTCTGTCCATCATATTCTGGGTTAACTCGGTTGTTCCGGTTCCCAAAGGACTCGGATTCAAAGAGCTTGTGATGACTGGCGTCTATACCATGGTTGGGGTGCCGATCACCGTTGCAGTCATCGTCGCCCTGATACACCGGGCGATCTATCTATTCTTTGTGATCGTTGTCGCATATCTGGCGGTTGTTTCCCTACGGATCTCCAACATGGGCAGCAATCGTTGCAGCGATTGATGCAACGATACAATACATATCGATCAACAACATTGGCAAGGTGAACCGGATCAAGCAGGTGATGCTATGGAGCATGGCAGATCAGATCACTGCAACGATTCGTCGGTCTTGTAATAAATTATGCTACCACAATGCTTGCAGTACGTGGCATCGAGGTCATGATGCCTGAAACCGCATTTTTGGCATGTTACAATCTGTTTTTTGGAATTCAAGATCATAAACTCCTTTACCAATAGACCAAGTTGCCACGGCACGAGAGCAATGCTTACAAGTATCATGAGCACGGTTATGAAGCGTCCGGTGGGCGTCACAGGGACTATATCGCCCAAACCAACCGTGGTGAGCGTTACTATCGAAAAATAGGCCGCTGAACCAAGATCGTTGATATTGGGATTCTTGACCGCCTCAGCAGCGTAGATAAATGATGAAGACACAAAGATGATCGAGACGACTGTAAATAGGATCTTTACGATTCTTATTTCGTGCATCTTTGCATCCTCAGAGAGGAACGCGCCGGTATCCACGAATCTCATGAACCTGAATATCCGAAATACCCTGAAGATGCGCACAAACCTGAGATCAAGGAATGTGATAAACGTGGGAATTATCGCAACGAGATCTATGATGCTGTAGATACCAAGAACGTGTTTTACCTTCTTTTCCGCAACCCAGAACCTCAATATATACTCCAGTAGGAAAATAGAGACTGTGACAACCTCGATATCCCAGAAAAGATGGGGATATGTGTCGTGGAAGTAACTCTCTGTGATAAAGACGAGTACCGTAAAAAGATTGAGAGATATTATGAATAAATCGATAAACTTTCCTGTGGTGGTCGTGGTGTCGTGCAAGTAGAATGCGATCGTTTCTTTGATCGTTTCGTGCCGGGGGCGCATATAATAAATATCGACTTATATGTTAATATATACTCGGCTGGAATTGCAGGATACATCCGCGAAGAAATTGGCTTTGGTCAGGTGATTTTGCGCAAACTCCTGAATTATGCGGTAGGTATAAGTCCACAATCAGACATTAGATGATCGGTGAACCATCATGAGACGACCCGTATTCGCAGGAAAGTTCTACCCGTCAAACTCCAGGGCACTGAAAAAAGACATTAAATCGTATTTCACGGGAATTGAAATCTCCCCTGATCCGGCGATCACCGGAGCTGTCGTGCCACATGCCGGATACATGTATTCGGGCAGGACCGCGGCGCATGTGTATGCAGCGCTCCCTAAAGCTGATACATTCGTGATCATCGGACCAAATCACACAGGATACGGTTCAGCAATCTCTGTATCCTCTGATGCATGGAACACGCCACTTGGCGATGTTGAGGTCGATACCGACATAGTCGAGTCGCTCCCGCGCCGCATCATCGATGTCGATGAAAGCGCCCACGAACAAGAGCATTCGATCGAGGTCCAGATCCCGTTTTTGCAGACGATGTTCAGCGACTTCAAGATCGTTCCGATATGCATGGGCTTGCAGGATGAGGAGATGGCGCGCGAGGTGAGCCTTGAACTGATGGATGCGCTTCAGGAAACAGGTAAGAAGGTTGTTGTGATCGCATCTTCCGATTTTACGCATTATGAGCCTGCCGCAGTCGCATACGGCATCGATCAGCATGTGATCGAGCCACTACTTGAACTAAATGTCAGCGAGTTTTATTCGCGCATCAGGCAGCAAAATGCGTCCGTATGCGGGTATGGTCCGATAGCGGTTATGATGCGCCTTTGCAGGGGACTTGGCGCGAATTCCGGTAGACTGCTTGCGTATTCGAACAGCGGTGAGGTCCAGCCAATGGCAGAGGTGGTCGGATATGCCGGAATCGTGGTTGGGGACTGGTGAATCAAGGGCACGGGCTAAATAATCCCTGTTAATACCCGAGAACAAACGCGGTCACGCCATAAAAGATCAGATCTCCGAAAACAACGGCTACAACGAACCCTGCCGTGATCGGGATCATGAACGGCAGTCCTGGAGTCACCCAGACCCGGGATCCGATTAGTCCCTTCGATTCGAAGCTCTCTAATCGTTTAAGCACATAATCATCGATGACAACTCCGGTTCTCCTGAATTTTGCCGTTGCCCCGCCGTTTTCACATACATAATCCTCAATCAGTTTGATATGCTTATTCTTAAGATCAGATACTTTGCATTTGTATCCAACGATCAGATACCACGGCTTTTCTAAAATTTCACGCACAGAAAGCGTGCACAGATTATACAGGATGATGCCAAGCGGCACAACAACCGCGAGTATAACAGCGTTCATAAGCGTGTTGAATGCAAATATGTTGAGCGGTGGTGCGCCAATGATTGGAAACGTATACCCAAGCACCGCGATATTAGGAAAAACCGGAAAGATGAACGCAAGGGCGATCAGTGCCTTTGCATCCGCACCTCCGAATGCACCAAGCCGGAATAATACGTACACGAATAAATAAACACACGTTACTATGATAATCATATAACAAACATATCCCATGCCTTTTATGAGCGCGTCCGCGATCACAAGCGGCAGCGCTGCAACAAAGACCACACCCCAAAGCTCGTTTGGCACGGTTCTGGTCTGTAAGTCAGTGCGACATGAATATAACAAGAAAGACATACAAACAAGCAACTTCAACAAATCAATCATACTCATGCTCCGGTGATATACTCGAGTCTCTGCGGCGCTTCCACGATCGGGACACTCCCATATATCCCGATCTGTCCGCCCGCTATAATTAAACCTCCGGTGATCGATTCCACCCCGTCGACAATCAAGAATGCATCCTTGATCGATGCCGCGCCGTCAACTGCATTCCCAACCGCAGTAGCCGCCGCATCCGCAAGAGAGACGTCCTCTGAAAGTACTGTTACTGCATCAGCGTTTCCAAAACTGATCGAGTGCCCGATTTTGCCTGATGACGTGCATATTCCAAGAATCGAGTCACGCGGATCAATTTCAAGCCCGATGCCGATATTGGTCCAGGATTCGCCTGCATAGATCCCGACGATGACGGTCTCATCGTTGATAAGCGCAATGTCGCCGCCGTTGTCAACGATCGCGTACGTTGCGCCAGCCTTGACCATTGCTTCCACCGCCATTGACGCGATCGTGCCTGCAACAGCGCTCATCGGTCCGATGCCAAGTATATTTGCTGCAGCGGTCATCCGCCATGCAATCTCAGGAATATCTGAAGCATCCGGGTGCGCAGGTTGGTGTGGTTGGTATTTGTCAAGGGTGACCGCGAAGAACGGGTCTTTACGGATAAATTCTTCCAGATCGGATCTGCACGACCTGATCGCATCTTTTGCAACCGGCAGGTATTCTTTATCAGAACTGATCGTGACGATCGTCTCTTTGAGTTGAAAACGCTCTCGTACGTGCTTGTTTGGTTGGTTGCGGTCGGTTTTGCGCATGATTATAGTCAATAGT
>CBDUQO010000127.1:0-6332 GCA_965369365.1 uncultured Methanosarcinales archaeon | reverse complement strand
GCAAGTGCTATCGTTGAAGGAAGAAGCCCCTTCCAATAGGGAGGGGCAGTTCACTAAGATATTGGTTCTGGCACATGGAAGCGAAGTTGGTGTTGGTTCGAGGCTTTGCCCGGTGTCAGACCATGCATGGACCGGGCTGCACAGAGCCGGGTGCAAATTCGAAACATTATCAAACACATACACCTGCCGCCCAAACTCTTTTAAAGCATCACTTCAATATTGCAGTAAACCACTGTAATATTCAGGTGATACAATGTGCAATTGCCACTGCCACCCACAACTGCAAAAACTCGGTAAATACATAAGTGCGCTCCACTGCCCGACTAGATGGGAGATCATCGCTTGTATCGGCGATGGCAGCAGGAGCACAAAAGAGATCTACGAATTCCTGGGTGACCGGGGGGCGAAACTGACGTCTTCAGGGTTATATTATCATCTGTCAGCGCTCAACCGTGCAGACATCATTGAAGTAGCCGAATACCGGGAAAAAGGCGGTGGCGCACCTGAAAAGGTGTGGAAACTGAAAACAAAAGAGATAGTTATTAATTTACTTGGAGACGAGGTGCGAGGATCATGAAGAACGTGAAAAACATGGTTGAGGCTGAAGGACTGACGAAAAACTACGGAGAACTCGTAGCAGTGGATCACATTGATCTTAAGGTGACCGGTGGTGAAATCTTCGGCTTTCTGGGACCAAATGGTGCAGGCAAGACCACAACGGTCAGGATGCTCACCGGGATCATCAGACCAACCCAGGGCAGGGTTCATATCGCTGGTTTTGACCTGCTGCGTGACCCAATCAAAGCCAAAGAGGTGATGGGTGTCGTTCCCGAGCTATCGAACGCATACAACGAACTCTCTGCGTGGAAGAACCTGCAACTCATGGCAGACTTGTACGGCGTGCCGGCAAAGGATGCGAAAGGAAGGGCAGAGGAACTCCTTGTGCGCTTCGGGCTGCATGATCGGAAGGATCACAAGACAAAGACGTTCTCAAAGGGGATGAAGCAGAGGCTTGTGATCGCCATGTCGCTCATGAGCGATCCTGAGATACTATTCCTTGACGAGCCGACATCAGGTCTGGACGTTATGAGCGCACGGATGATCAAGGATGTGCTGCAAGAGTTGAATAACCGGGGCAAAACCATTTTTCTCACCACTCACTACATGGAAGAGGCAAATCAGTTGTGTAACAGGGTTGCAATCATCAATCACGGGAAGATTGCAGCTATTGCCCCACCTGAGACGCTTAAAGCGAGAATGGGTGGACTTGGGCGCGTGGAGGTGAGCTTTACTGCGCATGTAGACAGTTCCGACCTCCGCCGCATTTCCGGGGTAACTGCTGTCAAAGTGAGCGGAGATAAGACATATCTATACACCGATGAGCCTGGCACAACAATCCAGCATCTGGTGGACTACTGCCGGTCAGGCGGCATCGAGATCGTGACCCTGAACACGCTGACGCCAACGCTTGAGGACGTCTTCATCAAACTCGTCAGGGATGGAATGGGCGCGGAAGACGGGGTAGAGGTGGTGACCAATGGTTCCTGAGATCCGGAATCAGATGCGGCGTGCGTTTGCAATCGCCAGGAAAGACATACGAATCTACTATTTAAAGGGACCTGTGATAATATTCGGCGTCCTTTCCCCATCATTCCTCTTTCTGGCGTTCATGATAGGAAGAAATCTCCCTGTCGATTTCCTTATCGCAGGGTTGCTTGGTATGACCATATTCTTCACGTCAACGTCAGTCACACCGGTGATTGCACCCACAGAGACGCAGACCAGAAACCTTGAGCGGCTTGCGGCAGCCCCGGTCTCAATCACAACAATCCTTATCGGAGATATGCTGGCGTCGGTCCTATTCGGGGTCTTGATCTCACTCGTTCCGATTCTCTTAGGAGTTATGTTCGGCGTGGGCGTCGCACATCCGCTCGTCCTTGCCGTGGCAATCGTGCTTGCAGCATTCTGCTTCTCGGCGATGGGGCTTGTGTTCTCGTCAACACCAACCAGCATGACATCCACTGTGATGATGATGTCCACGATGATCAAGTTCCCGCTGGTCTTTTTGAGCGGCGTCTTCATCCCGATTCAGGATTTGCCGGCGTGGGGGCAGGCACTGGCATCGATATCTCCGCTGACTTACATAACCGACCTGTGCAGGTACTGCTTTCAGGGAGCCGGTGCAAATTATTACTCGGTTCCGCTGAATATCTGCGCTCTTGTGGTATTTCTGGTGATCTTCATGGTAGCTGCGGTGAAACTACATGAACGGAGTCTGCCGATGCGGTTGTGATTCGATTATGGCGCCGTCGGCAACCAATCGATAGCGGGCGTCCGGGTGTGGACGCTTGCTGAATTTAAGTTTGGGTGGCGATCTTTGGTGGCGGGGTGTGGGGGCGGTGTAGCTTGCTTTTGGCATTCATCCGCTCTCGGCGAGGGTGCATTTGAAACATCTGCCGTAACTACTCAGGTACTTAAAACCACTACAGAGGGGCTTCACAATCTATGAACTATCCGGGACATGGGGGTATTGTAACCAAACCGGGAATTTAACCGCAGAGGGACGCGGAGGGTAAATAAACGGTTAACTGTTCTCTCGTTCCCCTGCGCCATCCGCGGTTATTTTTCTTGCCAGAAAGTACAGAATCACAATCGGGAGACCAACCAACATACCTGAGTAGTTACGATTGCGTTATTCATCCGCGCCTCTCATCCCATCAGGCATCTTGTCCGGATTGTCCGCAACCGGTGGAACTGTGGGCTGCCCCATCTCTTGAAGCACCCCCCGCCCTTCATCGCTTGCCACAAACTCCACAAACTCCAGAGCAAGTTTAGGATGTGGTGCGTCCTTTGGGATTGTTATCGCATAGAAGATCGGTTTGCCGGTTCGTCTGGTCCCAACAGACGTGAAACGCTGAAATCCGAGATCAACGCTGACCTTCTCATACAGATCCTCGTTATCAGGGGAACTTAAGTCAATTTCAGGGGGCAGCTCAACAAACCGCAGTCCATGCTGCTCGGAAACGCTCCGGTACTCGAAGGTGTAGTCGATCTCCCCAAGCTCGAGCAGCGCCAGAAGCTGCACGCTTCCACCCCTGATAACAACTTTTTTTGCTTGCGGATCAAGTATCTCAGGCACAACCACGGTTGCAGTTTCACCGTCTCTAACAGTAGAGAATGTGGGGTCAAAGTTACATGCGATCAGGTTTTGGAAGATTGTCTGGTTATCATAGTATGATTCAGCCAGTTGTGCCACCATCAGCGTTCTGTATCCACATGCGTCAAGCATGGGGTTTGAGAATCCGAACGTAACATCAGGTCGCGTAAGAATCTCGTACCAGTTCGAGTCGTTGATCACACCAGCATATCTGCTCCTGTTAGTGTACGCGAGCACCATCCGGTTTGTCGCAAACCTCACGTGCCAGTCTGCGTATGCGGGATACATCATGTCGGGAATCAGGTTTTCATCTGCAACCACGAGCACGTCCACAGCCCTGTGGATATCTGTCACTTGCCTGATCGCCTGGATGCTTCCGTGTCCTTCCATCTGCACATCAACACCGGGATTCTGGCTCTCGAATTGTTTTTCCATCTCTGCAAAGGGTATGACCAGACTTCCTGCATGGACTACCAGCAGTTCCGTTTTCTCTTGATTATCTGGCAGGAATATGGCTGCAACAATCACAGCAGCGATTAATACCAGAACTACTATCGGTGTCGCTTTCATTTCGTAATCTCGATTGTGTCCACCCACTGAACCCAGTAATGCCCTTCTGTCAAGAGTCTGCCCTTTGAAACGATGGCAACTCTGAGCGGTCCGCCCGTATCCCCGGAAAGCGGAACCCCGTCCTGCTCATACATCAGCATCACCTCAGGCTCGATGTGCGGAACCTCCCTCATCGTCGCAGGGTCGTAGGTGACAAAATCACCCCGGACCTGATCGCGGGTGAAGACCATCAGGTATCCGTCAGACGCACGTATCCGTACAGTGTCGGTTGCGTTGATCCCACCAACAATGTCGCACAGTTCTTCCAAGGAGACTCCTCTGCATTCAAACGGTCCGTTTACGATGCCAACGGTCGTGAAGAATCCGCCGTGCCCCTCGCAGGACGGAATCGCCCGGATATCGGTATATGAGAGTACCCGCTCGCAATCGCCGACCAATGTCAGGTTGCACTCGATCATCTCATCCTCGATTCCGGATGGGTGCAGACATGCAGTTGCAGCGATTGCAATGATGCATATCATGAGAATTATAATTGCAAGTTTCATCGCATCCTCCCCCTCCGCCTCAAGATGAATACGACCAACAGCAATCCGATGGTTGCAGACACGGTTCCAAAACCAGGTGCCTCGCTTGACTCCGGTGTCTGCGTGGGCATCGACTTTGCCGGACCCCCCTGCTCGCCAGTGTACCCGCCTGCATATATCCGGATCTCATCGACCCATCTCACCGAAAGCCCGCCCGTCGATGGTTTGAGGTCTCCGAAGAAGTGCTGGCTCTTCAGGGGCAGGCATTCGTGCATGTCCCAGTTCCCGAAGACCGCATCATCTGCGAAGAAGACGAGACGCAATCCCGCGAAATAGTCCGGCGGATACCCGGTTTCGCTATCGTACCAGCAGAGAACGATCGGTCCCTGCCTTTGCGGCGGGGAATAGACGTTTTCGTAGCAGAACTCCACGTGGTAACCGTCTACTGCATGGATCATGACATCGTCGCCTGGTGAGGCACCGCCCACCAGATCGCAGAGGTCTCGCACGTTGGTTCCTTTCACGGCACCTTTGTCCTTGAAGTTTGTTGTTTCATTTTCGTCCCATTTATCCCCTTCAAAGACCGGTCCCTGGTGGTAATAATGTGTCGTTCCGTCTCCGTGGACCTGTAAATTCGCTTCCATCCATTGATATGTTACAGTCGTCTCGTTCAGGACTGATCCGTCCTCGGCATACAGTACCACGTGAACCGATTCCGTCTGCCCGGCTGCGGGGGATGTTGTGCAGAGAAGCAGCATGAGGGGGAAGAGCAGAAGTGTTCTTTGAGTGCGTTTGGTGGGGTGGAGCCTGAATAAACGACAACCACTAAGCGATGGCATAATAAGCACCTCGCACCTTGCCTTCCGGTTTGATCACTTCCAACAGAACGCGCATGGATAACTCTGTAAGAGCTACTTGCCTTGAGATATTAAACATCTTTTCCGATTCTCCTGTTGTAATCTGTCCATTCCTTTGAATATGCTCAATAATCTTCATTTGTCTTTCTGTGAGCGCTATCTGACCTCTCAGTTATTTTTATGCTTTTCAAGCCCCCCTCCGCTTGACCGCATAAGCCACCGCCAGCATCCCGATGATCGCGAGCACACCTCCCGACCCGGGTGACCCAAATCCCGTTGATTCCGGCGTCGCTTTTAGCGCAGGTGGCGTTGCTGCGGATGGCGGCGGGGCAACTGAAGCAGGCGTCTCGTACGCAGGCGACGTTTCAGCCGGTGCTGGCGTCGGCGTCGATAGTACCACAGTTGGCGTTTCAGTCGGCACCGGTTCCAGACCTGCCACAATCACGTCCGCAACTCCCGCCACACCTCCTGCCCCCGCTCTCACCACAGCCTTGCCAGCCGAGACCGCAGCAAACACCCCTGCGTGATTGACCGTCCCAACGGTCTCATTTTCGCTCGTCCACACAAAATCGACGCCAGAGATCTCGCGATTGTCCTGATCGTACGCGGCTGCCGCGAACTGCTGCGTCTCACCGGCACTCAGTGTCGCCCTCGCCGGCGAGACTGCAATCGTCGTCAGAACCGAGGTCGGGGTTGGCGTCGGCGTAGGTGTTGCCGCCAGGCTCTCCACAGTCACGTCTGCCGTTCCTGTTACGCCTCCACTCTCTGCCGTCACCACAGTTCCGCCAGCAGAGATCGCGGTAAAGAAACCCGCCCCATCAACAGTCCCGACAGTTTCGCTGCTGCTCGTCCACGTTAAGACGGTTCCCGAAATTTCGCTTCCGTATTGATCATAAGCGGTTCCTGCAAACTGCTGCTCGCCACCGATATCCAGAATCACACTGGCTGGCGAGACCTCAATTGAGCTCAGTTCCGGCGGTGCAATCGTGCTGTATATCGCTATATCGGAGACGTACCTCACAGACAATCCGTTTGCGGAAGGATATTCGCTGCTGTAATTATACCGGTATTCGGAATCCATGCATTCATGCATGTCCCAGTTGCCGAATATCCGGTCATCTGCGAAGAAGACGATCTGCATCCCATCATCGTAATCAGGAATATATGTTCCATCCTTATACCAGCAGAGAACGATCGGTCCCTGTCCCGATGGTGGATCATAGA
>CBDUQO010000126.1:0-6359 GCA_965369365.1 uncultured Methanosarcinales archaeon | reverse complement strand
AACCTCTTTATAAGCGTTGGTCACTGCAACTCAAGATACCAGAGAGCCACTTTTTTAGGTACCTTGAGTAGTTACAGCGATTCCATGATTTGGATATCACGGGTGCTTAAGAAAGTCCAACCGCACTCAGGATACCGTCCCTGATCGTATCAATATCGATTCCGACGACTCTCGCCACCACATAAGCGCCGATGAATGTGCCTGCGATGCTTCCGAGGTTTGCAAGCGCTGCAACCAGTATCACACGGAAGAGGTTGTTCTCCATCATCTCGCCAATCGACTCAGCGTTTGCGATACTACGGATCTCATCCGGAGATGGTTTTCGTATCTTCGCCTCAACGATGCCGGCAAACCACCCTGCCGCGATCAGCGGGTTTAGTGAGGTAAGCCATGCGACGCCAAACGCTGTCAGTACCGAGTACAGATGCCCGCGGGCGATCACTACGCCAAGCCCACTCAGGACGCCGTTGATGACAAACCAGTACCCGAATGCAACGAGCAATCGATCAAGCGGGGCGGTCATCAGAAGCAGCGCAAACATTGCAAGAACCATGGCGATCATCCCGTATCCGAGGATCTTCCCGATGGCAAACCGCTTCTGTGGCACGATGAGTAGTTCGCGTATATCAGGCAGCTTCTCGGGATGTGCAAGGTACTCCTGAATGCCGCTCCTGTGACCTGCTCCAACGATTGCAACCACTTTTCCCCGGTTTTTAAGGTCGAGAAGGTTCTTTGCAATGATCACATCCCGCTCCCCGATCAGTACGCCTGCGGTGGTCGGCGAAAACGCTTTAAGCTCGGCTACCAGTTGATCAACGACACCCTCATCAGTAACGGTGTCCATATCGATCTCTTTCCCTCCAAGTCCAAATAGCCCGCCAACAAGCGCACCAAGCATCTTAATCTTCTCAAAAAATCCCATTTTTGCCAGGAATCGCTGGAGCGTTATCTGGATGTCCCGGTCCACGAGTGCGATCTCTGTTCCGAGTTCTTCTGCGGCATCAATCGCTGCTATCATCTCTGAACCTGGTTTCACATTCATTTCGGATCCAATCTTGTTCTGGATGTATGCCAGAAAAGCATGGACAAGGAACAGCCCCACATTTCCGCTGCTCAGGATGTCTTTCGCGGTCACATCTTCGGTCTTGCCTTTGAGTGCGGCATATCTTCCTGGACAGAGTTCAATTGCAATTACATCGGGCTGTTCTCTTGATATAACTTCTTTGACCTCTTCAACGCTCTTATTGGATACGTGCGCCGTTCCTATGAGCACGATCTCGGGTTTCACCGCGGGTTCCGGCTCTGCCGTTAGTGCTGGCTGCACGATCTCCGTCCCGGATGGAGTACTCGAATAATCGGTGTATGTGACCTGGTATTGAGCCTGATATTGGGTCGAATCCTGCGCGGGGTTTTCATCGTTCATCAGATCGATCAACCGCCTCTCAACTCGTCCAGAATCTCTTTTGCACGCTCCGGGCGCACCATTCTCTCTTTTGCCATGATCGCGGCAACCTTATCGATCATCTCACCTTCAGCGCCAGCCATAACCGCAATATTGCGGGCGTGCAGTGACATGTGCCCGCGCTGGATGCCTTCCGCCGCAAGCGCCCGCAGCGCTCCAAGATTCTGCGCAAGCCCAACAGAAACCACGACTTCCGCCAGTTCCCGTGCGGTTTTTGCTCCGAGAATCTTCAGGGACACCTTTGCAGCCGGATTGGTCGATGTCGCCCCGCCAATAATCCCTGCTGCGATCGGAAGCTCTATGTTACCCTCAAGATCACCGTCGCTGTTCTTCTTCCACGAAACAAGTGGCTTGTACCCGGACATGGCGGCATAAGAATGTGCTCCAGCCTCAACAGCTCTGAAATCATTCCCGGTTGCGAGAATGACTGCATCGATGCCGTTCATGACCCCCTTGTTGTATGTAGAGCATCGGTACGGGTCAGCACACGCAAACGCGTATGCTTTCACGATGTCACCTACAACCTGCTCGCCGCCAAGCATGTTTTTGTCAAAGACCGCCTGCGCCCGTGCAAGACGGTGTGTTGCGAGATTTGAGATGATGCGGAGAAGAACCCTGCCGTTTCCGGACGAGCATTCATCAATAATCGGTGTAACTGCCTCCGCCATTGTATTAACAGCATTTGCCCCCATCGCATCCCTACAATCAACGAGCAAGTGCACAATCACCATTAGCCCCTCGTCAGTCTCAAGCGTCCTGATCTCGATATCTTTTGTCCCGCCTCCGAATTTTACGAGCATCGAGTCCTGCTCGTTTGCCTTATTAATAATCTCCTGTTTCCTATCAAGAATATTCTGGCGAATCGCCCCGGCATCGCTGACGTCTACGATCTGGATCTGCCCGATCATGACTGGCTCATCGCTTGACGTGTGAAATCCCCCATTAGCCCGTGCGACCTTTGCCATGTTGGACGCAGCAGCAACGACACTCGGCTCTTCGAGCGCCATCGGCACGAGATAATCCTTCCCGTTGATTAAAAAATTCGTAGCGATTCCGATTGGAAGCGAGATCATGCCTATGACATTTTCGATCATCCGGTTCGCCTGCGACAGTTCCATTCCTGAAATCAGGACTGATATTTCTTCATCTGTAAGATCGGCAAGTTCCCGGATGGTTTTCTGGCGCTTATCTGGTGTGAGTTTATAGAATCCTGAAAGTTCGGATGTTCTTTCTGGCATAATATTGATAGCACACTGAAATACTTAAAAACTTGTGTGGGTGGGGTGGTAAGGTGCAGTCCCATGCTTCGCATTTGCTGACCTTCAAGCATTCTACCGCTCAATGTGATTGCGATCGGGCTTTTACCAATCACACCGTGCTTTCTGAAGAGAGGTCTGCCTGAGATTATCTTCCCATAATCTCTCTTGTCCTTCTTGCAAGCATCAGGATTCCAACCGCGACGATACCCATCCCAAGATTTCGGACCATGCCGGCATACGGAGCATACAGAACCCCTGTAAGCGCAATCAGTATGTATGTAGCGTGTATCAGACAGCCGAACAGGACAATGTACCAGCACTGTCTCCAGTACACCAGTTTTGTTGATCTGGCTGCATAGACACATGCATATATCCAGAAGAGTTCGATCACGAAGCGTACGATCAACTCTATAGTCGTCGGATCCATAATAACCCCATATCGGTAATCATATCACATAAGTCTGGTGGGCATGTTAAGCGAGATGATCATCTGGTATGCAGCAATCACCATCACAGGCATAGTTGCACTTCCAATCGTGTCGATGGTCTGCAAAAACCTCACCGATCAAGGATACTGCATATCAAAGATCATTGGGATACTTACACTGACCTACTTAACCTGGATACTCTCTTATGTATTTTCCTTCAATCGGGGCACGGTTTTGTTAGCTGGCTTGATCCTGTGTACCGTATCGCTGCTGTGCGCCATAAGAAACAGACCGCGGATTGAAAAGAATGTTGTCATCAGAAATGAAGCCCTGTTCTTCGTTGTTTTCGTAGTTTTCCTGATAATAAGAGCGTACAATCCCGAAATCACCTCGTTTGGCGAGAAGTTCATGGATTTCGCATTCTTAAATGCAATCGTGCGGACCAGCCAGTTTCCACCTTATGATCCATGGCTCGCAGGAGGGTCGATTGATTTCTATTACTACTTCGGATACCTGATTGTTGCGGTGTTCAGTAAGTTATCTGGCATTTCCACCACCATCACCTACAATCTTGGGTTGGTTACGTTTTCTGCACTTGCTGCAAACGCAGCGTTTGGTATGGGGTACAATCTAACAAGGAATGTGCGATTTGGGCTGTTGACGATGTTTTTTGTCGTTTTTATCGCAAATTCTTACATTATATTCAATCTGGCAGGCAGTCTCCTGCACCTACCGGTTGCCAGCCATGATTCAATCTTTGAGCTATGGGCGTCCACGAGAGTGATACCTAACACGATCAACGAGTTCCCGTACTTCAGTTTCATCTTCGGGGACCTGCATCCACATGTAATCTCGATTCCGTTTCAGTTGCTTGCGCTTTCGTTGATTCTCAATGTTTACAGATCAAACGGTGTAGGGATGCGGATGTATGGCGAGGACCGCGCCAACATCATCGCCGGCGTGATCCTGTTTGCACTCTGCATCGGAGCGCTCTTTGTGGTGAATGCGTGGGATTATCCTGTGTATCTGGTTATCTTTGCCACTACAGCTCTGGTTCAGCAGTACCGAACATCAAGCCTCAAAAATGCGACAATTCCGGTCGCAATCACTGTGATACTTAGCATAATCCTGTTCGCTCCGTTTTATCTGGATTTTCAGGGCACGGGCGCGTCCGGAATCGGGATCGTGTGCCAGAATACGTTGCTCATCAATTTCGTCGAGATATTCGCGCTCTTCATGTTTCTAATATTTTTATTCCTGCTTTCACATTTGAACCATGATAAAAGGTATGTGATTGCCCTGATACCAGTAGTCGTCATTTCACTGGTCTTTTTCCAGATACTGCTCGTCATTGTTCCACTGATCGTGTTGTGTATCTATTTACTATATAATCAGGCATCATCCTGGCAGGATGCAATGGATAGTCGCTTTGTGCTGATTCTTATGCTCACAGGCGCGCTGCTTGCCCTCTTCTGTGAGATCTTCTATCTGGATGACGGACTTGGCGCGCCGAATGAGCGTATGAATACGGTGTTTAAGTTATATCTACAGATATGGATTCTGTGGGGGATCGCGTCCGGGTATGTAGTGTATTTTATGTATTCCCATTTAGTACACCCGGCATATTGTGCATATACTGCACGTGCACATACTGCACACCCAACACGCACGGCATGTTCCACCCTACCACCGCCAAATCCCGGAAGCAGGATTCCCGGCACCATGATTAAATGGGTGTGGGTGACAGTATTCTGTATACTCCTTGTTTCAGGGTGTGTATATTTGTTCACTGGCACGTGCTCAAAGATAACAATTGATCGTAACCCGCCGACACTGGATGGGATCAAATACATGAATGAATCGGAGCGCGGGGAGTATCTGGCGATTTTGTGGATTCGAGGTAACATCGACGGAACGCCAGTTATCGTTGAGGCGCCAGGGATGAGCTACTCTACCGGTTCAAGGATTTCCGCATTCACCGGTCTACCAACGGTCATTGGGTGGCAGGGGCATGAGATGATGTGGCGAAACGATCATAATGACCTGCAAATCAGGGCAGCCGACGTGAACTCGATCTACGGTACAATGAGTGCTGCGGATGCGAGCCGGCTGATGGAAAAGTATAATATTAGTTATATTTATATTGGAACAACCGAACGTGCACGGTATGGCAGAGGTGTGGAAAAGTTCGAAGACGCGGATCATTTCGAGTGTGTTTATATAGGATCGGCTCGAATATATAAATTGAAGAGTTCACTGGACGGTGATCACAATGGGAAATAGGCAATCAATGGAACGCATGGAAACCGGCATACCAGGATACGATGATTTGCTCGGTGGCGGGTTTTTTAAGGGCAGCGTGAATGTGGTCAGTGGCGGTACCGGCACTGGAAAAACGGTTTTTGGAGGCGAGTTCATACATAACGGCATAAAAGCCGGCAAGAAAGGTATGATCGTTCTTACGTCCGAAGAAACCGAAAGCATGAGAAAAGAATGGTATACATCGTTTGGATGGGATTTCTGGAATCTTGAGGAGTCTGGAGATGTGGTCTTTGTTGATGTCGCCGATCCGGAATTGCGGCTCCAGAAAACCGTGGAAATTGCACCGGATGAACTGATCAAAAGTTTCAAAAAACTCCTTGAAAGCAAAATAGCTGAAGTAAATCCCGATTTGATATTTATCGACTCGGTGGAGGCGCTGTTTCTGGCTATAGACTCGAAGTACAGGCTGAGAAGTCTGGTTGATGCAGTCTTCGATGTTCTGCGGAAGGCTCCTGCCACGTGCCTCGTCGTAACCGGCACGATCTTTGGCGTGAACGAAATCATAGAGTACAGTGCCGATTCAATCACCAACATTGGCATGGTGCGCGTCGGTAACAACCTCCAGCGCTCAGTTCATGTGGTCAAGCACAGAGGGTCTACCATCATCAATCAGGTGCGTGTACTACAGATATCAAACGACGGTGTATCGGTGCTTTCACAGTCACCATATCTGGAGTAGTGGCTACGAAAACAAAGCAGCTGACAGTGAGGTTTGCAGGGTGAATGTTTACATCTCCATATCGTACGATTCGTAAATTCGTGTTGGAATTGTGAATGCGCACGTTTAAACGAGCGATATGAGTTTAATTATTATGGAAACATGTACATGATATTTTAACCCATCGGCGAGAAGTCCCCTTCCGACAGGGAGGGGATGAATCGCCACCG
>CBDUQO010000125.1:0-6448 GCA_965369365.1 uncultured Methanosarcinales archaeon | reverse complement strand
AACTTAACTCGTGTATTCCGCATTGATCCGCACGTATTCGCACGTCAGATCGCAGCCCCATGCAACCGCCTCGCCAGCACCAAGCCCCAGATCAACAGCGATCTCGACATCCTCGCCACTCATGTCTACATCAGCACCATCGACCGCCCTGCCGCGATCCATGACCGGCACGCCGCAGAGTGCAAGCGATACCTGGTCAGAATTGATGTCAGCGCCGGAATATCCCACAGCAGCGATCACCCGCCCCCAGTTCGGATCGTTGCCATGAACCGCAGTCTTGACAAGCGGCGACTGGACAATTGCTTTTGCTGCCATCCGTGCATCCTCATCAGTCTTTGCTCCGATGACCGTTACCTCGATCAACTTCTCTGCGCCCTCGCCATCGCGGGCGATCATCTTCGCAAGTTCGGTGCAGACGTAATCGAGCCCTTCCTGAAACTCATCCGGGTCCGGCGTGCTCGATTTGGCAGTCGCCGTCAGAAGCGCCACATCGTTGGTGCTGGTGTCGCCATCCACCACAATCATGTTGAAACTGCAATTCACCGCCCGTTTCAGGCACGAATCAAGCGTTTCATGCGGCAGATCAGCGTCAGTGTAGATGAACGCAAGCATCGTTGCCATATTCGGGCAGATCATGCCGGATCCCTTCGCGATGCCGCCGATTCGTGCGCCTGATGGGAGTTCAACTGCAAACTCCTTGGACGTGGTGTCTGTCGTCATGATGGCTCGAGCGGCTGCCGTGCTTCCCTCGTGAGTGTCAGATAATCCGGCGATCACGGAATCGATCCGGTTTTCGATCCAGACCAGGTCAATAGGCACACCGATGACGCCGGTCGATGCAACACCGATCGAATCGGCAGGAACTCCAAACCTGCTTGCAACCAGCTCTGCTGTGCGGGTGGCATCTGCAAGCCCACGCTTTCCAGTGAGTGCATTTGCACACCCACTGTTTGCAACAACCGCATACAACCGGTGTTCCGCGAGGTGCATTTTGGTAATTACAAGCGGAGCTGCAATGATCTTATTTTTCGTAAAAACCCCGGCAGATACCCCTTCGCCCGCGATCACGGCAAGTCCGTCTTTTCCTTCCTTAATTCCGTGCGCACGCACACCGCGGACAGCGCACACACCACCCGGTATTTCCATCATCGACACATCTGTTAACTGCCCCCCTTATATAACTATATGCCCCATTATTAAATATGGACATGCGGATACTCTGCACCAGGATCTCTGCCGCGATCACCGATGCGATCGAACCCGTCATCGGCACGCCAGAGTCGGGACAGGAACTGTACACCGGCGCAGACGGCACACCCACGAAAAAAATCGACGAAATAGCAGAGAATGCTGCAATCGACGTTTTGAAGGATGATGGGCGGAAAATATTACTTATAAGTGAAGAATGTGGCGAAAAAGTTATTTTTGGAGACCTGCGCAGTCCGGATGTCAGGAAGAGCGATGTCGATTTTACAGTCGTGCTCGATCCACTCGATGGGACGTTCAACGTGGTGGCTGGTATTCCATTTTATTCAGTCTCCATCGCCATTGGTGTATCCGATCTTTCCGACATCTCACTTGGTTTCATTGAGAATTTGCATACGGGTGATGTGTATTACGCAGAGGCGGGTAAGGGCGCTTACTGCAATAAAAAACGTATCCATGTGAATGAAGTCAGTGAAATGCAAAAATTAAGCGTAACTGCTTATGCATACCAGACAGACTCAACAAAAGTGGTCGATCTCGGAAGGATTGTACGGAGAATTCGGGTTCTCGGGTGTTCGTCACTTGAACTCTGTTATGTTGCCTCAGGTGTCCTGGACGCCTTTGTTGACTTTCGTAGATACCTGCGGATCACCGATATCGCCGCAGGAAAGCTCATTATCGAGGAATCCGGCGGCATGGTCACCACTGCCACTGGAATGCCGCTTACCGGCGAGCTTTCGATCGAATCGCGGGTGAGCATGCTCGCATCCAACGGGCATGTCCACAAGCCGCTATTGGATCTGGTCGCAGACGACGCATGACCCACGATTTTTTCACAAAAAATCGAGTAAAAACTGCCCTCCGGGTGGGGTTTGGTTTTGGGTCGCTGGCATCTCGCGTTGCAGTAAACAAACAACCCATTATATCGATTATTTACCAAACTCATCTCATACTGGTTTCGAGGTGTTTCCCAGGAATTTTATCTGTTTATGGTAGTTTTTATCACGAATTAGCACGTTTGGACGAATGACACAAAGTTATTCCAGTTTAACATTCGTGATATTCATTTATTCGCGCCATTCGGGATCCCCAAGTGCTTAACGCCACACCAGCACAATTCAGCTACCAGACGCTTGCAACGCTAATTGCCAAAGAGCCTTGATTTTGTGGTCGTTCATTAGACGTACGTGTTTAGCTATACCCGGCACCGGCATGAACTGCGCTTTTTACATGACCGATCCAACCATGAATACGCAGCAACCAATGCCCACGATGCCACTGCAACATGATCATTAATATGTGGATCTCTTCTTTGCGTCTCCGCGCCTTTGCGTTCTCGATTTAACGCGAAGACGCAAAGGGTGGCATTAAGCTCTGGTCACACATCCAACTGACACGTATAAAAAAAGCTCAATTTGTGGCGGTGCGAAGTATAATCATTATCCCGCAGAAATAACATTACGCCACTTACATCACTGATCATATTGTGATCTCGATGCCATACACCTGCTCAGGGTTCTCTTTATGCACCTTCCGGAACACCTCTTCCACCGCCTCCGCATCTTCGCCAGATCGCTCGATCAACTGCTTTGTCCTGCGGGGAACGGTCTTCGGACCAAGCACAGCGCCCGGACGCTCAGGATCATCGATATAATCAGTCTCCATCATGAACCGGCTCCCTTCGGCAAGTGCTACTTCGATGGCGCCCTTTCCTGCAAGTACTCCGGGGAATATGCCTTCGCGCTCAAAAACCTGCACCATCGGCGGTGCATAATGCTTAACTACTTTTTCGGGCGCCAACCTCGACTTCTTTGCGATCGCCGCCAGATCAGCGATTGCGGCAGCATCCGTGGTCTCTGTGTGCAGTTGCACGGCGCAGCCAACGTCATGTGCCAGTGCCATCCCGTACGCCATAATGCGGTTTGACGCGTCCCATATCGAATCGGAAACCTCGTAATGCGGGCGCCCGGTCTTGATGCCTACCGCCTCATTCTCGGCAACAAAACGCTCTGCAGTCTCAAGTCCGCAGATCATTAGCTCCTCTGCACGTTTCTGCCCGACCTGATCGGTCAGCCGCGTAATCTCTGCCGGGTGAACTCCAAGCACGGTAAATACAGTCACTCCGATGTCAGACTGGTTAATTTCACGTGCGATACCAACGGTCTCATCAAATACTGGTTTAAAACCAGCAGATTCTGTTACATTCACACCAATCGTCCACGACGGCTTTGAGACAAGAATCAGATGCGTTCCACCCGCGTTTGCAAATTCCTTTGCTGCTGCAACCCCTTTCCCCTTACGATCAAGATGGATGTGATTGTCAGTAATCGGAATCATAACAATCCGAGATCGTCAAGATCGTGTACGATGCGAACAACAACACGCCTGGAATCTTCCGGACTCTTGCAGCCCGTGATGATCATTTTTCCAGATCCAAAGAGCAAAACAACCGATTTTGGCTCTTTGATTCGGTAAACAAGTCCCGGAAACTGTTCAGGTTCGTATTCGATGTTTTCAAACCCGAGCCCCATCGTGACCGCATCGAGATTGATCACGCATCCAAGATCTGCTGATGAAACGATGTTGTGTAGAACAAGTTTGGTCTGCCCCTCAGTATTGATGCCGATCTCTTCAAGCTTCTCAAAAATCTTCTGTGCCCCGATTTCGACATCAGCTATCTTCTTTGCACCGGTGCAGACGATTTTACCGCTCCCGAAAACCAGAACCGCGAGTTTTGGTTCGGCAAGTCGGTAGATCGCACCGGGAAACCGTTTTTTGTTGTAATCCACACCTTCGATCGTTTTCGCGACGTAGTCAAGATCGATTGTGCTTGCTATCGCGGTGGACGCAACCACATTTTCGATTTTGATTGTTTTTAGGACGTCATCAAGAGACATATAGTAACCTTCCGGTGTAGCATAATTTCCGCAACATTGGTATTAGTAGTATGATTTGATATATTAACCTTACTGAAAATTCCCCCGCCCCACCGCCACTAATGGGCTCGCTGCGATTCGAACGCAGGATCCCCGCCATGTCAAGGCGATGTCATAACCAGCTAGACCACGAGCCCATGATCTGATCATTCTGTTAAGTTGTGAAGATATAAATATGTATCTGAACCCGTGCACGCACACCTCCGCGACCATACCCGAAAGCCATATTTATAAACATAGGAGACAATCTAAAACAACATAGGGCGTAAACATGCAATTATTATTAATTCACTCTGATTATATCGAGTACGAGACAAAGAAGCGCACTCCTGTCGCAGAGGAGATCGAATCCTCGATGAAACACGGCTGTATGGAAGATGCGTTGACCGCTTTTATCGCTGTAGAGTCTTACGATGAGGCAGACCCTGATGGCACTGTGAAGAACGCCGCAACAGAGATTAGAAAGACCGCAGGGCAGGTGAAAGCAGACCGTGTAATGCTTTATCCTTATGCGCACCTCAGTTCTGAACTATCAAAGCCGGCTGTTGCGATTGATGTGCTGAAGAAACTTGAAGAAACTCTCTCTTCTGATTACGAAGTTAAAAGAGCGCCGTTTGGATGGTATAAAGCGTTCAAGATCAGCTGCAAGGGACATCCACTGTCTGAGCTATCAAGAACGATACGAATCGGAAAAAGTGAGGGAAGTAGAGAAAACAAGAAGGATGGAGATAAAGATGTGGGTGGGGGGGCTGAGGTTGTATCGGAGGCTCTGAAATCCGAGGAGAAGGCGGTTTCGCATTGGCACATACTCACGCCGAATGGAGAGCTTTTGCCGACTGAAACGTTTGATTTTTCAGAACATACCGATTTAAAGAGGTTTGTGGACTATGAAATCTCAAAGAGTCGAGCTGTGGACCGGGTTCCGCCGCATGTCGAACTGATGAAGAGACTCGAGATTGCGGACTACGAACCCGGCTCAGATTCCGGAAATATGCGGTTCTATCCGAAAGGAACATTGATGAAGAGGCTTCTTGAAGAATATGTCATTGATACGGTTTCAAAACGCGGTGCGGTCGAGGTCGAGACCCCGGTCATGTATGACATGAATCACCCGACACTGAAGAAGTATCTTGACCGGTTTCCGGCAAGGCAGTATTCAATAGAATCAGACAAGAGGTCGTTTTTCCTGCGATTTGCAGCGTGCTTCGGGCAGTTTTTGATGAACCGTGACATGACTATCTCATACCGGAGTCTACCCCTGAAGATGGTCGAGATGACCCGGTACAGCTTCCGCAGGGAGCAGCATGGCGAACTGGTGGGCTTGAGACGCCTGCGCGCATTCACGATGCCTGACATGCACACGCTATGTAGCGACATGGGTCGCGCAATCGCGGAATTCAAGGACCAGTATGTGATGTGTATGGCAGTGCTTGCGGATATTGGGCTGGACCGTGATTATGAGGTTGCCATCCGGTTTACGCGCGATTTCTACACAGATAACCCGGAGTTTATCACAGAACTGGTTAAGATAGTTGATAAGCCGGTATTAATCGAATTATGGGACTCTCGCTTCTTTTATTTCGTGATTAAGTTTGAATTTAATTATATCGATACGATGAATAAAGCCAGTGCGCTTTCAACGGTTCAGATCGATGTTGAGAATGCAGAGCGGTATGGCATTGAGTACACCGACAAAAACGGGGACAAACTACGCCCAACCATTCTTCACTGCTCTCCGAGTGGGGCAATCGAGCGATGCATCTACGCGCTGCTCGAAAAGGCGCATCTCACATCAGAGGCAGGTGGTGTGCCAACGCTGCCAACATGGCTCTCCCCGACACAGGTCCGGCTGATACCGATAGCAGACCGGCACATCGAGTACGTAGAGGGCGTTGCCCGTGCGATGCCGGGTGTCCGGGTAGATATCGACAACCGTGATGAGACCGTTGGAAAGCGAATCCGCGCGGCGGGCAGGGAATGGATTCCATACGTTGTTGTAATCGGTGATAAAGAGGTTGAGAGTGGAGTTCTGAGCGTAACCATCCGTGCAGAATCCAGAAAAGTGGAAGAGACCGTCCAAGAACTTCGCGAGAGGGTCGCATCTGAGACAGCGGGCATGCCATATCGCCAGATCAATCTTCCGGTGATGCTGTCGCAGAGGGCAGTTTTCTTCGGCGGATTGTGACTACTCGAGGGTACCTAAAACAGTATCATGCAACCTCCCCATACCGGTACTGCTTGACCAGGAACACAAACCTGAGCCAAACAGGGAATTTAACCGGGGAGTGCGCGGCAGGACGCGGAGG
>CBDUQO010000124.1:0-6669 GCA_965369365.1 uncultured Methanosarcinales archaeon | reverse complement strand
GATTGCAACGACTGGTTGGTTCATGGTGGTGGTTTTGGTCCGGCGGGTGAAATGCCTTGCGGTTTTTGATTTTTCCTGAATTTCCGGGATTGCCGCGAGTAGCAGACACGCCAAAAACCGCCCATCCCGCGCCCCCAACTGCCGGAAAATGCACCCCCAAATCCATGGATTCATTGATCAGGCTTGTAATACATCAGCATATCATAACCCGGTCGCAGCGTGAATTCCCTGTTTGAATAACTCCAGTGAAGCGTGATATTATGTCGTTTTTCATCCGGAACGATGATAATATCCGCACTTGATTGTTCAGGAACGCTGTTTAAGTATCCACAAGCCTCGTAGTTCCGCGTGTACCATGGCAGGGGCCAGTAATCGTTTTCGGGGGCCGCTATCAGCATGCTCGTATCCGAATCGTTCATGACCTGCTGATCAACGAAATCGACTACACCAAGCACCTCGGATGTGGTCTGCACATAGATCAGCCCGTGCATAGGCAGGTTACGTACCATAATCTCGTCTGACACGGTGTTTTCACAATAATTTATATATATGCTCTGATGAATAAACAATCCTGCCATGAGCACAACCGCCACAATAACCACTATTTCGACATTTTTCGACTTCTGCGGGAGTGATGGCAGCAGTTCTCCGAGATATGCGCCAGCAAGCAGCGTAAACGGAAGCAGGATGTGAAGCACAAGCCATGGCACTTTCTCCTGCAGGTAGGAGTACGTGAGGAGCGATGCTATGCCCCAGTACAGCAGAAAGATCATAAATATATTTCCCTTTCGCAGATAGTGCACTCCACCAATCAATGCGAATGATGTGATTAAAAGCTCATACCTGACAAGGATCGGAAGATAAAATGACCAGTGACCCCCGATGCGCTCAATTCGGTGCATCTCTGCCCAGTGGCTGATGGCATCCGGGACTACCGAGAAGAGCGCGCCCGGATCGGTAAAGAAGTTAGTATAGAAGATCGCAAAGACTGCAAAAGAGATTAGTGCGAATAACAATGCGTCGATCACTATAGTGGTGTTTATCTCTTTTTTGGCTATAATGTAAACCAGCGCAAAGAGGAAAAAGAATCCAGCGATTATATATGCATTTTCCTTGGTGCATACGGCAAGCCCACCTGCCATTGCGCCCGTGCAGACATATATCCACCGGTGCCAGTCGTTTTTATATTTTATATATTTAACAGCAGATACGACGAAGACGAGCGAGAAGAGCGCGAGGTATATGTCGTTTCTGAAGAATCTCGAATAGTAAAGGAACGACGGCGAGATTGCAAGCATCGTTGCTGTAAGGAGAGTTCCCCGACACCCAAGCTTATCGCGGAGCGCAAATACCGTTGCGACCAGCAGCACACCTGCAATCGCCGGAAGCAGCCGGGCAGTGAAGTTGCTGTCTCCGAACAGATGGAAGATCGCTGTCGTCGTGTAATAGAGAAAAGGACCGTGGTAAGTCGGGTCATAATGATATGCGCCGTTTTTGAACAACTTGTATGTTAAATATCCGTGCACGCCTTCGTCATGATGGAAGACCCGGTCATCGAGGGCATAAAATCGGAGTGCGGTTGCTAATATGACGATTGCGAGGAAAATAATGACGTAGCAGCTCTTTCGGTTCACTTAAGCCACCCCTGACGTGGGATCGGTTGAGCCGGATTTCGCACTCTTTTGCACGTCGCTTGTGAGTGCTGGCAGCAGCGAGACACCAATGATCCGTTTCATGGCATCTCTTGCACTTCATTCCCCCTGTACTTCTGAAGCAGCCGTGTCACCACCCGCACATCGCCGCCCTGCTGCCGGGAATCCGCAAGACACGCATTGTACAACTGGTCGGTCAGGATGTTTGGCACCGCCTTGCACATCTGGGCATGGAGCGCGAGATCGAAGCACCGTGCCTCGCTCTCAGTCAGTTTCAACGCCTTATACTCACCCGCATGTTCCATAAACGTCGGATTCTCCGAATCATCAGTCCCGAGCACGAGCCCCGACAGATGCGTACCCGGAATCGGCTCTGCAATGCTCACAAAGACATCGTCCAGGAACGTATCCTCGATTAAGCCTTTTGTCATCTCGTAATCATCAATCGTCTCCCCCGGATAGCCCACAATGAAACTTCCGCCGACCTTGACGCCGCACTGCTGCGCAAGCTCGATTGCATAGACGTTTGCTTCCGAATCCACCCCTTTCCGCATCACTTTGAGCATCTCGTTGCTCCCTGACTCGATTCCATAGTAGACCCAGCCCATCGTGAAGTCGTGGATCGCATGTAGGACCTCCTCGTCCACGTAATCGACCCTGATATCGGGAACCGATACGTTTCTCGGACCCATCACCTCTGCGATTGCCTGCAGGAGTTCGATGAACGCGCCCGTGTTGACCGATCCTGATTCGCCATACTGGTAGAGCGAACTCGTTCCGCCGCTTATCGCAATCCTCCGGACACCACGCCGCTTGAACTCCTCTATCTCCGCGATTATCTCCGCGATATCCCTGCTCCGAATCTTCGTCCCAAAGAACTTCGGGACCTGGCAGAAGCCACATGCACCAATACAGCCCCTGTGCGTCTCGATGTACGTGTTTGCACCCCTGATGCTCTGGCTCCCGATATCCTCTGGTATCAGCGGCATCGGTCTCTTGATTTTTGCAGGCTTTGGCTCCGTTACAACTATTCCACCGTTGTTTCTAAATGCGATTCCTGAGATATCCTCTGAGATTCCATTGTTCAGCAATTCGACCGTTGACTCTTCCCCTTCACCAACGATGACCGCGTCAACATCCAGTTCGCCAAGGACGATGTCAGGGTACGCGCTGATTGGACCGCCCACATAGATCGCCCGGTCACCCCGGGCTGTGGATCCGGATTCAGAATCGGATCCGGATCTAAATGCAGATGCGAAATTCCGGATCCGCTCGTCAAGGAGATGGAGTGTCGAGTAGAGACTCAGCAGTATCACGTCGGCGCCAGCTTCGGCGGCGTCATCCGGATTTTTGGTAAGCGTCACATCAAATCCGGCACTCTTGAGGACTCCGCCGATCACCATTGCACCATAAGTGTAGAGATCAGGGGAGACGATCACAATCTTCATGGCTGCTCACATCCGGATGTGGTCATGATATATACTTTACCCGGGGGGAGCGGCGGCATTCGCAGACAGGATCCGTGCATATAGCGTTACCATGGGTCTCCAAGAATATAGGGTTATTGTGATGGTGTTATAGTATTATGGTGTTCGCAACGTCCGTGTGTAGCTCAACTACCGATGACCTGCATATCAGAAACACGCACCGTCGGCACAATAATATCCCCGACAGCACGAACATCCGCACCAACACAATCGATGTTCTTGAGCAGATCAAACACATTTCCAGCGATCATGATCGATTTTATTGGCTGTTTTGCCTCGCCGTTTTTTATCAGGAACGAATTGCGGGCTTCCACCGAGAAATCGCCTGAATAATGGTTTGCGGTGTGTGCGCCGATCACCGAATGGACGAGCACGCCGCTATCAGTCTCTGCAATCACGTCGCTTGCCGGGTGCTGGTAGTTTAGCACAAGGTTGCGCACATCGACAGACGGCGTTGTGCCGTACCCCGAGCGTGTCGCATTGCCCGTGCTTGCAATGTCCGGGCTTGCCTTTCCCGCGGTATATGCATCATGCAGATGCCCTTTCAGCACCCCGTCTTCGATGATCATCGTCTTCTGTGACGGCGTTCCCTCATCATCCGACTCTGCAGTTCCAATTCCACCAGTTCGCAAGCCATCGTCGAGTATAGTCAGTTCATCAGATGCAACCGGTGCTCCGATCTCAGAAAGCATCGATCTGCCCTTCTGCACATTATCAGCATTCAGAGATGGGATGAAAGCGTATTCAAGGATGTCAGCTATCGCAATCGGTCCAAGCAGCACCGGAATTCTCGTAGTCCCCATGGCGGTGCCATGCATCGACTCTCTGGCAAGTCTGGCTGCACCCACCCCAATCTCGAATGCATCGACATCAAAGCTTCTGGAGATGCCAAACTCGTGAGCGGTGGATATGGCGCCCTTATCTTTCATGGTGCACTCGATGAATAGATGCATCATCGTCCCCTGCTCGGTATGCTCAATGCCGTTTGTGTTGAGGATGTGGCAGGTTGATGTCGAGATCGAAAGCCCGCCCGATGTCGGGATCGCGCCAATCGACCGGACCCCGCTGACCATATCAACCGCAAGCTCGACGCACCTTGAGAGTTCGATCTCTGCAAGCGCAGGGTCAAAGACGCCCTGCACCGGCTGATAGGATCCCGGCGCAGGAAGCGCACTCCAGTCCGGATCCGGCTGGGACGCACGCGCCGACGTCACCGCAAGTTCGGATGCACGCATAACATCATCTTCGTGATTCACGCTTGAGAATCCGACAGCGCCTGATACAATGGCGCGTATGCCGATGCCACTTGCAAACGATTCCCTGGCATACTCGATGTGATCGAGCTTGGTGTTGATACTGACTGACCGGTCTGTGACGCAGTATGCTTCAGCTTCATCAGCACCGGCACGCTGCGCGTATTCAACCGCCTGCGCTGCAATTGATATCATGAGAATCTCGTTTGTGCGGTGCTGGCATAAGGCTTTTGCATGTCACGCCTTCCCGTGTCTTATGAACCACTCAGCAAACTTCTCAAACGATTTTGCCCTGTGAGACACTTTATTCTTGGCATCATCCCCCATTGATGCGAAGGCAACACCGTCGATCTCGAAGATCGGATCGTATCCAAATCCACCCTCTCCGCGTTCTTCATAAGCGATTCTTCCGGTGGCTGTGCCCTCAAAGGTGATCGCCACCATACCTGGCTCGCAGTATCCGATTATCGACCGAAACGTGGCTCTCCGGTCATCGTCCCCCCGGATATCACGCATCAATATAAGGATGCCGGCGTTTCCGATGGTATCATAGACATACGCAGCGTAGGGTCCGGGAAACCCGTTTAACGCATCGATGTAAAGCCCGGTATCCTCAACGATCACCGCACGGTCCAGCCGGTTTACCACATGCTCTGCGCCGTACTCGGCAACCCGCGCAACATCGTCGTCCTGCAGTTCAGGGTAACCGCAATCGTTCTGCACGATCGTAATCCCGCGTGGTGCGCAGATGGCGGCGGCTTCTGCCACCTTATGACGGTTCCCGGTTACAAATATGATCTGTGCCATCGTGTCACTTCACCCAAACTTCATCCACTTCACTTCAGGTTCGCTGCGTACGCGTCGATCGTCTTCTCGATATCCGTTGCAGTGTGCGCAATGCTCAGGAAATTGGTCTCAAACTGCGAAGGCGGAAGGAAGACCCCGCTTTCAAGCATCCGGCGGAAGAAACGCAGATATTCATCCTTATCACACCTGAGCGCATCCTGGTAGTTGCGCGGCAGGTCTCCGAAGAATATCTTGAAGATGCTCCCGACTCCGGAGACTGAGTAGGGCAATTTCAGGTCGGATACGAGATCCTGCAATGCCGAGCGGAGTTTAGCCCCGCTTGCATCCAATTTTCTGTGGACCTCCTCTGACTTGAGCGTATCCAGCACGGCAAGCCCCGCGGTCACCGAAACCGGGTTTCCGCTGAACGTTCCTGCCTGATAGACGCCGCCTGATGGGGATATCAGCTCCATGATCTCTTTTTTGCCACCAAATACGCCAAACGGAAATCCCCCGCCAACGATCTTCCCGAGCGTTGTCATGTCAGGAACGATCCCGAAATATTCCTGTGCACCGCCCATTGCAAGCCTGAATCCGGTGATAATCTCGTCAAAGATCAGTAGTACATCGTTCTCCTCTGTGACCCGGCGCAGAGCATTGAGATAGCCGGGATCCGGAAGGATCGGTCCGACGTTTCCGAGTACGGGTTCGATGATCACGGCGGCAAGGTCGTCCCGGTTTGACTCAACGATGCTGGTTATCGCCTCAATATCGTTGTAGGGTGCCTGAAGCGTGTGTTTCGTGAAATCCGGCGGCACGCCGAGCGAGTCTGGAACGCCGTGCGTCGTTGCGCCGGACCCTGCTTTTATGAGAGCGGCGTCGTGAGCACCGTGAAATCCACCCTCGATCTTCAAAAACTTGTTTCTGCCGGTATACCCACGAGCAAGGCGCAAAGCGCTCATCGTTGCCTCTGTTCCTGACGAAACAAACCGCAGCATCTCAATACTTGGATATATGGATGCGATCCTTGATGCAAGCTTCACCTCTGCCTCGATCGGGGTTCCGTAGAGCCAGCCACGGTTGAGCTGGTCTGTGACTGCGCTCTTGATCGTAGGGTGCGCATGTCCGAGGATCAGAGGACCGTATCCCATGCAGTAATCGATGTAACGGTTCCCGTCAAGGTCGGTGATCGTGCAGCCCTCGGCAGATGCCGTGTAGAACGGATGCGGCTTGATTGCACGCACCGGCGAACTTACGCCGCCCGGAATGACCTTCCTTGCCTCTTCGTATATTTTTTCTGATTGCGTGGTTGTAGTCATGGGTATGCCTCATTGCTCTGGTAATATATATTTATCGGGGCGTTGGCGTCATGTGGGAATGCAACCTTCATAACAGCTCTTCAGCTCGCTTAGGTGAGACAACAATCTTTATGTGCGCGGAAGACGTGCTGTTAGTGGTTGCACATGACATCGGAGCCGCGAGGCGAGACCG
>CBDUQO010000123.1:0-6801 GCA_965369365.1 uncultured Methanosarcinales archaeon | reverse complement strand
AAGATCAACATGCAGGACGTGACCCAGATCGAGCTTGTCATACTGGGAAAAGAGAAGGAACTGACGCTTCTTGATTCTGCTGAGAGGGTCGTTACTGTGGAGAAGCCACTGAACAGGGTTGTCACATGCAACCGTCACTTTCTTGAGATGTTGCAAGCAGTCAAGGTGCCTGAGGGTGTGGTAGTTGGCGTACCCGATGGGATCAAACGACCGGGATATGATATATTGTATCCGAAGTTCCAGGATGTGCCGATCGTTGCCGGAGGTTACAACCCGAACTCGGCTCCGGACTGTGAAGCAATAATCGGGCTATATCCGGACGTAGTCCTTCTGTATGCGTTCTATTCGGGATCTGATGCAGCCGCAGATCTGCTGGAATCGGCTGGCATCACGGTGGTTCGTCTCAGTTTCAATCGACCGCACATACCAGGTCTGTTCCACGAGGAGGTGGAAAAGCTCGGATACATCTTTGGAAAAGAGGCTGAAGCCGGGGAATTACTCGATTTCTACGAAGGTTGCCAGAATTTGATCAAAGAGAGGACCTGCGAGATCTCAGATGAAGAGAAGCCAACGGTGTACGCGGAGTCCTGGAACTCCTACGTTACCACTGAGCGGTATGCAAGAATCGACGTCGCGGGCGGCAGAAACATCTTCCCGGGTATGAGCTACGAAGCGAGCATGACTGTAGATCCTGAAGAGGTGGTGAGTCAAAATCCGGAGATCATAGTCAAGATGGCGACAGCGGAGGGAGTTGCCGGCTATGAACTGGATGTGGCTGATACAATAGGACTGAAGGAGATACGGGACGAGATCATGAGCCGACCCGAACTTGCGAACGTGAATGCGGTGAAGGATGGAAAGGTCTATGTGATCAGTGCGTACGTGATGGCTGCCGGTCCACGCAGCGGATGCCGATACTTCATTCAGGATGCTTACGATGCAAAATGGTTCAACCCGGAGCTCTTTGAGGACATGGACCCGAAAGCGATCCACCAAGAATACCTGACAGAGTTTCAGGGACTGGACATTGATCTGGATGAGAATGGCGTATTCATGTACCCACCGCTGGACGAGAGTTGATAAGGATGAAAACCTTGAATTTGCCAATCGAGATCAACGGTGGGATCGCGGGAATACCTGACCGATATCTAGTAAGCTCAAGTTGAACCCGAACACAGAAAAAGGAGGGGATTACGAATGCCAGCAGATATGTTGATCCTCGTAACCATCCCATGCATCGGGGTTCTTCTCACGTATGGTGGTTACCTGTTTGCCAGCTCGTACACGCCCCATTTCGGAACAATGTTCCCTGTTTTCGATGTTTCCAAGGGGGACGTTCGCAGGATTGTGAGTCTGTGTCTCTTAAGTTATGCGTTGCTTGGATTGAATCTACTGGTGGGATGCAGCACCAAAAAGCTCATAGGCGTCGTCGTAGTTCTAACAATTCTCGTCACATGTGCGCTGCTGCTGATCATCGGCGCATCGATACTGAGCAGGAGATGCAAGTAGGTGGATGCGAGATGAGATCGAATGGCGACGCTTGAGCAGATCTCGGGTAGAACCGCGGGAATATAACCACAGAGGAATGTAACCTGTTTTGAGATGTGGTTGCGAGAAATGCACGATCAAGAACACTTTGTGTTCCTCTGCGACCTCTATGGTTACTTCTCTACAAAAAACAATGAAGAATTTTATCACAATGGTTTGATCGCCGGTTGGATCGTCTTGATCTGCCCTGCACACGTAGTGTCTCATAAACTTAAGTTTTAGACAATTGTACAATTCAATAAAACTAAGTATATTATGTAAGTTTTATTCTTTTAGGAAGAGCATGTCACTATACCCCGCACTTAACTACCAGTGCTTGTGCATTGAGATTCATCGTTCCGCGCATACGATTCCACGCGTTCCGATGATACCATTCCTCCGAAACTTCCATATCCATAACCCGACCGAGCCATGATAACATCCGCAAAGAATAATCGCCTTACCATCACTCCTGGTGTTTGTGGGATGTATTGTAGGGACATCATGCAGTGTTAGGTCCTTCTATGGTGTATAAAAAGTTATTGTCACGTCAAAATCTCTGAAACCCACTGCTTCCAAACAAGAAACGAGAAATGTACGATGGTGGCAGACTTCAGGTATTTTACATTCGTATGATATAGCTGACATTCCGCACGTGTTTTTTGTAAGAAGATCTATTTTTGCAAATGGTGGATAGTGGCTACTGATTATGGTTTTTGGTTTTTGAAGATAATCTCTTTATTGAAATACATATTTTTTACATAAACATGTAAAGCATCATCTGTTGAAATTATATAGGTTGTGCCACCACAGTATAAAAATAATATTTTTCAGATATTCAAAACCGCTATCAGTAGAAATTATGGAAAATGGATAGCGACCTGCGGAATGTCAGATATAGTATCAGGTCTATAAACTAAATTGTCGCGACAGTATGTCATTATGGCAATCAGATCGTGTACTTAACTGATAATTTGTTATTTAATTATACTAATTAGACCAAAAGTTTTAAGTAACAGACGAATTATTCATCGACATACACGCGTTATATAACATATATTTTGCGTGTAATCACACAAAACAAACGTCTGCCACAAGGAGGTAACATACAATGGGAATGAATAGGATATCGGCTAAAACAGCCTTGGCGATGCTTTTGCTGGTTTGCTGTGCACTGCCAGCCGCGGCATCAGATTACACACTCGGTGTCTTCGGGAACGCGAACGAGGACGACACAATAAACATGCAGGATGTGACCTACACCGAACTAATCATCCTCGAGTACAGAGACGAGACAGAACTTGCAGACGCCAAGCATGACGGCAAGATCAACATGCAGGACGTGACGCAGATAGAACTCGTCATTCTCGGGAAGGATAAGGAGCTTACTATTATAGATTCTGCTGACAGGGTAGCGACGGTAAACAAGCCGGTAGAAAGAGTAGTCACATTCAACCACGGTATGTTTGTGACAATGAGATCAATTAAGGCAACAGACAAAGTAGTCGGTGTTTGTCAGAATCTGGTGCCGCACTATGGGGCATTATTTCCGGATGTCGATCGGTATCCAAAGGTCGGCTCTTTTAGTAGCCCTGATTACGAGGCTGTATTGAACCTCAATCCCGAGGTCGTTGTTCTATGGGGTTACGACGAAGAGATTCTGGAGAAGTTTAAGCAGATATGTCCGGGTATCACGATAATCTGCTTCGACTGCGATAACCCGGCGTATTACATGGACGAAGTAAGAAAATCCGGGTACATACTTGATAGAAGAGAGGAAGCTTGTGAGTTCATTGGTTTCTATGAGCAATATATGGATATGATCGCAGAGAGGGTGGATGAGCTGTCGGATGAGGACAAACCAGTGGTCTACTTTGAGATGCCTCACAAACCATACCAGACCGTGGGCGCAGGGACTCCGGTTCATGCGATGATCGTATTTGCTGGTGGTGATAATATCTTCAGCGACTTCACTGGTACGATAGATATGGACCCCGAGATGGTGATGAAACGAGATCCCGAGATCATTGTCAAGGGTGGAAGGTCTCCAGGCTACAATTTAGATGATCCAACCTTACTAAGGGATACAAGGGAGGAAATCATGAACCGTCCGGAATTGGAGGCGGCGGCGGCAGTTACGAATGGAAGCGTTTACATATTCCCTTACGGTTTCGTCTGCACACCAACACACTTCGTATGCATGGCATACCTTGCAAAATGGTTCCATCCGGAGCTATTTGATGACCTGGATCCGGAGGCGATTCATCAGGAGTACCTGACAAGATTCCTGGAAGTGGATTATGATCTGGACGAACGCGGCGTATTCGTGTATCCGCCGCTGGATGAGAATTGATGGTCATAAATAAAAATAGAGTGATGAATATGAAAACGAACACGATACTGGCCGGAATCGTTATGGCAATGCTCTTGCTGGTATTTCCAGCGGCAGCATCGGACTACACGCTTGGCGTCTTCGGGAACGCGAACGAAGACGACATGATCAACATGCAGGATGTGACGTATACCGAACTGATCATCCTCGAATACAGGGACAGAACAGAACTTGCAGATGGTAAGCATGATGGCAAGATCAACATGCAGGATGTGACGCAGATCGAGCTCGTCATACTGGGAAAGGAGAGGGAACTGACGCTCATAGATACCGCTGACAGGGTTGTTACGGTGAATAAGCCAATTGAGAGGATTATCGCACCTTATTCTGGAAATATCGAGACGTTGCGATCGCTTAAGGCGACAGATATAATAGTTGGTATCGGAAGTGTTTCAGAACCGGTGTTTTTAGATGAGTTCTCTGATATGCCGGTTATCGGAAGCATGTGGGATCCTGATGTCGAAGCGATACTAAACCTTGATCCGGATACCGTCATTTTGCATTCCATGTCCACAGGAACATGGGGTACTGCACTCGAGTCGGCTCAAGATGTGCTGGAAACAGCCGGCATCACGGTGATCCGTTTCAATACCAACCAGGCAGACATCTACCTGGAAGAAGTGGAGAAGCTGGGATATGTCCTGGGAAGAAGGGAGGAGGCTGTTGAGCTCATCGGTTTCTATACCGGGATATATGATCAGATCGACGAGACCGTAGCGGAAATTTCGGAAGACGAGAAACCAACAGTCTACTTTGAGTCGAGCAGCCCATATTCACTCAGTGGCGCGTATGCGTACCTCGAGAAGACCGGTGGCACAAACGTCTTTACAGAGGTGGATGCTTCGATAGACGCAGAAGCGGTGGTGAGCCGGAACCCGGAGATCATACTCAAAGGGTGCTGGGGCAGCCGTGATGCAGGCGGATCTACATTGCTTGGTGGTTATGGACTGGACGTGGATGACACGGCAGCACTGGAGGAAGTGCGAGACGAGCTCATTAGCCGACCCGAACTTGAGAATGTGGAAGCGGTGAAGGAGGGAAGAGTCTATATAATGACCTCTCGTGTGTTATGCTTCATGCCGGGTAGCGGATGCAGACACTTCCTGCAACGTGCATATCAGGCAAAGTGGTTCCATCCGGAGCTCTTCGAGGATCTGGATCCACAGGCGATCCACCAGGAGTATCTGACAGAGTTCCAGGGACTGGACATTGATCTGGACGAGAAGGGCGTATTCGTGTATCACCCTGAAGAGCACCCCAATGGAAATTGAGAAGTGAGAATATGATTGGTGAAATAAGAACGCGGGAAGGAAAAGGGAACGGGATACTTGCGATTGTCTCGCTCTCAATCCTTCTCTTCATAGTCTCCTGCATACTGCTGACGATAGGCTCTGCGGAGATTACATTAGGGGAGATCTATGCAGTGATCATGCATCACCTTCTTCCACAGACGTTTCCGCCGCAGAGAGAACTTGCTGGCATAGTGGTCTGGGATATACGATTGCCACGCATCCTGATGGGTATTGCGGCGGGAATCGGTCTCGGCATCGCCGGAAGCGTGATGCAAGGGGTCACGAAGAACCCGCTTGCGAGTCCTTACACGCTCGGAATTGCGTCAGCAGCAGCATTTGGTGCGGGCATCTCCCTGATCATTCCTGATGTTGCGATAGGAAAGGAGCACATCGTGACAATAGTTGCATTGCTTATCGCCATTCCCACATCCCTCTTCATCCTATATCTAGCGAGCAAAAGACGGGAGGTGGCTATACGAATAACGATCGAAGTGATCCTTGGTGCGTCCTTCGTCTGGCTGATACTGACACGAAGCTACGCATTCATCTTTAATCCCGCATCACTCACCTTATTCGCGCTCATCGCTTTCTTCATCGTCTTCGGGCTGCGAAGATGGCAAGGAAAGGCAGGAGAGACGACATCGAAGATCTTGCTGGCGTGTGTCGGGATTGGCATGGTATGGACGTTCACCAGTTTTCTGCCGGCAATCATCTTCTTTGACAGGCCAGGAGTCGTTGGAGTGGTGATGAGCTGGTCTGTCAGCATCCTTGAGCGGGCGTCGTGGGCGAATCTCAGGCTCTTTGTCCCTCTTCTGCTTCTTTGCTGCGCTCTGCTGGTTGTGTATCTGTATATCAGACGGTTGAGAGATTTTGAGGCGGTCAGCGTGGATAAGGGCTCGGAAAGGGTGGTTTTGATGGTGCTTGCTTCCTTGCTTGTTGCAAGCACGGTTCGTTTCACCGGAACGATCGCATTTCTTGGTCTGATCGCACCCCATCTGGCATACATGGTTGTGGGACGAGATAACAAGTTTTTAATCCCTGCTTCCGGGATTATTGGTGCCCTGTTAATCGTTGGAACGGACATCGTGGCAAGAACCGTGATTGCGCCCAATGTCATCCCGGTGGGCGTGATAACCGGTCTCATCGGCATTCCACTATTCATCTTCCTGCTGGTACGTATGAGTCGGGAGTGAGATCACACCGCCCGGTGATCGTATGCGAGAGATGGTGCGTGGGCTCGCGTCCATAAGGGCGCGGTCCGCGGTGTGTGATATGAAAAATGGGTGCTACGCCTATCGGTTTATAATACGATACTAACCAAAAGTTTTAAGTTCAGAGCAGAGTAGTTATGATTCGCCCCTATTATGTAGCAGATATTACGTGTATACATCGTACAGAATAGAACCACAAGGAGGAAATATACGATGGGAATGAATACGATACTGGTCGGAATGACCATTGGATTGCTGCTGCTGGCGTCGCCGGTAGCAGCATCGGACTACACGCTCGGCATCTTCGGGAACGCAAACGAGGATGAGACGATCAACATGCAGGATGTGACGTACACCGAACTGATCATCCTCGAATACA
>CBDUQO010000122.1:0-6835 GCA_965369365.1 uncultured Methanosarcinales archaeon | reverse complement strand
CACAGGCACAATTCATCTTGCGAGCTGCTTGTAACTCGAATTACCATAGAGCCATATTTTTCATAGTATATATACTATAATACCCAGTTGTCTTACACCCCCACATCTACGAAAACGTATATCGTCAGCCCACAAGTGGCGCGCCGTACGATATATCCTCAAGTTCAACCGCTTTCTGCCACAACTCCTCGCAATCGCACCTGACGCGCAGGTCCCTCGTGTCCTGTGAGATCGAGAACTTGTTGATCGCATCGGCAACCTCGGAATCGCACTTGCCGCAGTTGTGCGGACCGTGCCTTGAGCCTGCGCCGACCGGATCGGATGTGATTATCATGCCTGGGTTCTCGGTCTTTGCCTGCCGCAGCACGGATATCGCACTCCATAGCCACGGCGGACGGTAATCGCCGCGCCTTAGCAGTTTTTCAACGAACGTGCCGTTCTGGACGTTGCACAGGTTAATTGAGATGGTTTCTGCATACGGCGAGACATCACGCACCGATTTAACAATATCCCGGATCGCAACACCTTCTGAGATGAATGGCGGTTTTAAAAGCAGATACGCTTTGACCGTGGTATCCTGCTGGTGGGCAACCCGGCTTGCGCGAACAAAATCCTCGAATAAAAAACCCTTGTTGATACAATCCAATCTGATGCGATCGTTGCTCGTCTCAACTCCGATTGCAACCTCGAGTTTCTTGTGAATCGCCTGTCTGCAGTCAGCCATCGCTTCAGACGTCACAAATTCAGGTCTTGTCTCAAGCAGCACCTTTGTGACATTGGGATCAGCGTCAAGCCGCCTGAGAATCTCTAATCCTGCCGCAGGCGGCATCTCGGCGGCGTCCGGAAAACTGCCTGACGTGAATATCTTCACCATAAACCTGCCTTCCGGGCGGCGTGCCATTGCAGCCTCAAACTGTGCGACCAAATCCTCGGGTGACGGTGGGGTCGGCGCACTATCCCTGATAAAGCCGCACATCGTGCAACCCTGCCCATCCCGGCACCGGCGGCAGCCATAAGTTCTGAGAATCATGGTTAATGACCGAACCACGCCATCTGCGAGCCGGTCGCTTGACACCCATACTGCAGCTGGTTTGTTCGGAAGATATGTTCCTTTGCGCATTGTTATAGATCGGTGACAAAGTATTTATCCCTTGATCATACAGATATCACAGAAATGAATGGGAACGATATAATTTCCGTAAAAATCCGCAGGTGAATCGCTTGGACGAGCAGAACAATGGACAAAATGAAGAAGTGACATACGAATCGATTATACCGCTTGATGAATATCTCGCTGCCGGAATCCACATCGGTACCCAGCAGAAGACCGGAGATATGATGCGGTTTATCTATCGAGTCCGCTCGGACGGACTGTATGTATTGAATGTCGAGAACACCGACCGACGCATCCGCGCAGCATCCAACCTGCTGACACGGTATCCGCCCCAGAACATCCTTGCCGTATCGGCGCGTCAGTACGGGCAGCGCCCTGCAGGGATGTTTGCAAAGCTGGTCGGCGCAACCGCAATCACTGGTAGGTTTGTGCCGGGCACGCTGACCAATCCGCAGTATGCAGGTTACATCGAACCGGATATTCTTCTGGTGACCGACCCGATCGGCGATGCGCAGGCAGCCACCGAAGCAGTCAGCGTCGGCATCCCTGTGATTGGGCTATGCGACACCAACAACTCGACAACGAAGGTGGATCTGGTAATACCAACCAACAACAAGGGGCGAAAGGCACTTGCGATGGTGTACTGGCTCTTGGCAAAACAGATCGTCGCAGCACATGGTAAAATGGAATTTAGTCAGACCGTAGAGGATTTTGAGGCTGAACTATAACAAAGGGAATTTATACGCTGATCCTGCAGTTGTGCGGTGATATCACAAAAGGAGTCGGGGGACTGGGTGTTTTACAACTGAAGAGTGGCTTTTATACATACACCGGTTCAGCCCGCGGGACTGGTGGCTTCAAACGGATTGATCGGCATATTGACGTGTTATCCGGCAGAAACACGACACGGCGGTGGCACATTGATTACCTGTTGCCTGAGACTGTGTTTCGATGCGCGGTGGTATCGCCAACCGATCAGAACTTTGAATGCGCTATCGCGAAGGGAATCGGCGCAGTATATGAACCCATCCGGGGGTTTGGATGCACTGACTGCTCATGCGTGTCGCATCTCCACTTTGCTGATGATGGTGAGTACGATCAGTTGCTGGATGTGGTCAGGGGGGCACATGGCAGCGCGGGCGGGGCTGGCGATATACTTTTTCGTGAATTAAGGGGTGTGTAAGGGGGGTTCGAGTTTATGGTGTATATATCATGAAAATAAAAAAACCGGAGACCACGGATCCACGCTTCCGGACCCGTGGCTTCTAAACTCACAACTAATCCGCTGGTGCTGACGCAGGTTCGGGGGATTCAGGTTGTGCCCCTATCCTCACCTCTCGCACCGTGAACTTGTCGAGTTCATTCATCAGCATCTGTGCCACATCAGCAAGTCCCTGCGCTTCAGCAGTCATCTCCTCAATAGCAGACGTCTGTTCCTCAACAGCAGCCGAACTCTCCTCTGATGCGGATGCGCTCTCCTCTGATATGCTTGCGACCTCGTTCATGCCGTCAACGATCTGTTCCATGACCTCGGCAGCATGTTGGGCACCTGTATTGATCTCCTGCACCATGCCACTGACCTCATTGATCGCTCCTGCCACATCATCGACTCCGTCCAGTGCGGCATGTAGCAATTCATCACCCCTGGTTGCCTCATCTACAGCCGTGCCGGTTGCTGTTATCGCATGTTCTCCTGACTTCTGTATGCGTTCGATCGCAACACTGGATTCAGCCGCTGCCGCCTTGACTTTCTCTGCAAGGTTCTTCACGGCATCAGCAACAACTGCAAAGCCTCTGCCTGCTTCGCCAGCGCGTGCTGCTTCGATCGATGCATTGAGTCCAAGCATGTTAGTCTGGTCTGCAACATCAGTGATGACCTCTCCCATCTCACCGACTTTCTCAATCGCGATGTTCATCTCGGAAACGGTCTCTGACGTCTTTGCGACCCCTTCCTGGATGTGAGCCAGACCCTCGAGCGTCTTCTTTGCAGCCTCCTGCACATCACTCGACGCATCAACAGCCTCCTGCCCCTTCTCTGCTGATCGGTTGGCGTTCGTGGAGGTCTGCACAATCTCTGCTGCCGCAGTTTCCACATTCCGTGCCGTGACCTGCGCAAGTTCTGCAAGTTTCTGCGAGCCATCGGCGACCTGCTGCGATGCGGATGCGAGTTGTTCCATGCCGCCACCCATTTCTTGCGCTGCCGCCGAGAGTGCCTGCGCCGTGCCAAGTACTCGCTCGCCGACGCCCCTTGCGCTTGTGACCGCGCCCGAAAGCACACCGACCAGCGAATCCACCGAATCCACAAGTTTGGCGTACTCGCCTTTTGCATGAATCTCCGGTTTGACGGTTAGGTCGCCTTCAGCCGCCTTTCCGGCAATACGCTCCCCCTCCGCTATGATCGCTCTTAGATCTGTCTTCATCTCCACAAACGTACTGGCAAGCTCCCCAAGTTCGTCTTTTGAGTCAACACCCGAATCATAGTCAAAGTCCCCGTCCCTGATCCGGTTGGCATCAGTCATGATCCGGTTAAGGGGCTTTGTTATGCTGTTTGCAAAGAAGTACGCAACAATCACGCCCACAATGATCGCAATCAGGCATACAAGGAGTGTCACGTTCCTGACATCCGTTATCGGATCTGCAAAGTCTGCGTCATAGCAACTGGCTCCGAGCACCCAGTCAAACGAAGGCGAGTATGCGATTCCTGCAAGCTTCATTCTTGCTTTGCTCTCGCCCGGGTTCTGCCATGGGTAATACTGCACAAAGGTCTCGTCCCCTTTCAGTGCTTTTCCTTTGTTGCAAATCTCCTGGATGAAATAGGCTCCGGATGCGTCTTTTGCGTTCCAGATGTTGTCTCCGTCCCGCTTCCTGCCACTTGATAGGACATAGTTGCCCTCTGTGTCAAGGATATAAACATAACCCGTTTTTCCGATCACAACCTCTGCAAGGCTGTTCATCATGTCGTCCTGAAACGCTGCTTGCTGGACTCCGACATAGAGGATACCGATCGTTGTTCCGTCCGAGTTTTTGATCGGCTCATACGCGGTCTGGTAGTCTGCATTCACGACCCATGCCGTGCCAAAGTATGTATTTCCGCCCTTCACGACCGCATCGTACACAGTGCTTGAGATCGTTGTTCCGACAGCCCGGTTTCCGTCGGTCTTAAGGACGTTTGTTGATATCCTGAGGTTGTCCTGGAAGATCGTTGCTGTGCCACCGACAACCGCCTGCACCGCATCAACGATTTCGTAGTTGTAATTGAGCACGTAGCCGCCGACAACCGTCCCCGCGGTCGTACCATCGACCACGATCGGATAGACGCTGGTCAGCACCATACCGCTCTTGCCTGTGCCAACCTGTCCTGAAAGCCCCTCTTTTGCGATGTACTGGCTGCCTATGATCTCTGTTGCTGCAAAACCGCTGCCAGTTCCTTTGCGAACCAGATCAGGCACGAACGTATCCCCTGTCTTTGTGCTGCTCGCCCTTGCAATCACCTTTCCTCTTGTGTCAGTCACTGTGAGGATGTCAAACCCCTCGTTCTGCGCAATTCCGGCAAGCACGCTATGCATGTTCTCCGGATCATTGAATGAGCTTATCACGTCCGGATGCGATGCAACTCTCTTTGTTCTCCGGTCCGCATACCCGACATGCTCATTGTAGTGCGACCGTGCTACCTGAAGATCGCTTTTGAGCTTCTGCTGGATCATGTCGTAATTGCTCTCGACCTGCGCTTTTGCAAGCAGCACCTCCTGCTGCAAGAGCACACTTGATTGTTCGTTGATCCCGCTCTTTGTGGTGTTGTAACTTGCAAGTCCAAGCACTAAGACAGGAATCGTGACGAGTATTAGGCATATAGCTATTAGTTTCGTCTTTATCTTGACGTCTTTCAGTTTTCCCATGTTTAACCCCATATAGATTGATATAGTAGAACGGTTATGATGTCTACCTTACCCCACTGTTAGCATTCTATGGTAACCGTGGTATATAATCGTTTCGCGTGGGCGTTGGGCTGGCAAAACTTCCGGATCTTTTCGGGCGGTGCCCGGGGTCTGATAAAATCGGCGTCGCGATGGTTTTCATATACCCGAAAAACCACCGGAAAGACTATAGATGCCACCCGCCAAATCATGTCGATATGTCTTGCTTCGAAATCATGCATAAGGACTCAGCCGGCAGAATCGGCAGACTCCACACCAGCCACGGGAGAATTGAGACTCCGACTGTCATGCCCGTGATCAATCCGAATATATCGATGGTGGATGCACCTGAACTTGCGAAATTCGGAGCAGAGATTGTCATCACCAACGCATACATCATATACCGTAACCCGAAATTAAGAGAGTATGCAATCGAGAATGGCGTGCATTCCCTGATCAATTTTGATGGTGCAGTCATGACCGATTCCGGATCGTACCAGCTCTCAGTGTATCATGATATCGAGATCACATCTAATGAAATTGTCCGATTTCAGCAGGAAATCGGATCAGACATCGGTGTGCCGCTTGATATCCCGACGCCGCCAGACGTATCACACGAACAGGCAGAATCCGAGATGAGAACAACGATCGAACGGTGCAAAGATGCGCGTGAACTGACGCAAAGTTCTATGCTTCTTGCAGGACCTGTGCAGGGTGCAACTTACTCTGATTTGCGGAACGAATGCGCACGCACGCTTTCCGGGATCGGGTTTGACGTCTACCCGATAGGTGCGGTTGTGCCGCTGCTCGCAAATTACCGGTTTGCGGAGATGGTAGACGTGATCGTCGCATCAAAAAAGGGACTTTCTCCGGCAGCACCGGTTCATCTCTTTGGTGCGGGACACCCTGCTATGTTTGCGCTTGCGGTTGCACTCGGGTGCGATCTCTTTGATTCGGCTGCTTACGCACTCTATGCGAAGGGCGGGCGGTATTTCACTACTGACGGGACGTACCACCTGAGCGATCTCCAGCATCTCCCGTGCTCATGCCCGGTATGCACATCATACACCGCAGAAGAATTGAAAGATGAAGTTCGGAGTGAAAACTACATCTCACTTGCAAAACACAATCTTTATGCAACTTTTGCGGAAATCAACCTGATAAAACAATGCATCATTGAAGGAAACCTCTGGGAGCTTGTTGAACGCAGATGCAGGGCGCATCCGAGGTTGCTTGATGGACTCAAGCGTGCAGTCAGCCACGCGGACTGGATCGAGCGGTTTGATCCGATCCGGAAATCGACGTTCTTCTACTGCGGAAGCGAATCCGCACGCCGTGCAGAGGTTCTGAGGTTTGGAGATCGACTTGATCGATTCGATTTGCACGGAACGGTGCTCATCCGCACACGAAAGACCCGTGGGGAGGACATGTTTGACCATGTGCTCAATCTGAAAGCGCCGTTTGGTGCGTATCCGGTGGAGCTTGGCGAGACATATCCGTTTAACGCAGAGGTGCCCGAGTTGTCAGAACCGGACTGGGAAGCAGCTTTTGTTGCGCTCGGAAACGTGCTTCGCCTGATCAAGCTCAATCCGGATGTACAGTTCACTGTTGTCTGCGAATGGGAGCATCCGCTGATTGCCGATATCATGACGTTGTGCGAAAGAGCGAGCCCGGGCAATGGCGAAATATAATGAAACAATGGTATGAAACACTGTTTGAAGACTATGGTAAAAAATATGATGATGAAAACTTGGCTCTATGGTAATTCGAGTTACAAGCATCTCGCAAGATGAATTGTGCCCGTGGG
>CBDUQO010000121.1:0-6921 GCA_965369365.1 uncultured Methanosarcinales archaeon | reverse complement strand
AGAACATCGACATGATCTACATCTGCTACAACAACCAGTCATTCGGGAACACCGGGCACCAGCGGGCAAGTTCGACGCCGCGCGCGTCGTATACATCAACAACGCCTGTCGGGAAGGTTGAGGTGGCAAAGGATATGCCTGCAATCATGGCGGCTCACAGGATACCCTACATCGCAACAGCATGTCCGTCATATCCGATCGACTTTCTGAATAAGGTCAAAAAAGCGGCTGAGGTTAAGGGAATGGCTTACATTGATCTGCTGGTGCCATGTCCTGTTGGCTGGGGTTTTGATCCGTCCGAAGGAATTGATATTGGGCGGCTGGCAGTGAAAACCGGGATATGGAAGCTCTATGAGATTACGGATGGCATGGTTAACCTGACTTACATTCCGAAGAAGAGGAAGATGGTTTCGGAGTATCTGCGGGCGCAGGGGAGGTTTTCGCATCTGTCTGAACAGGATATCGAGGAGGTGCAGGCGGAGGTTGATAGGGAATGGGATGAACTGGAGGCGCGGGGTATAGTACTGCCCCAAAAAGGAGGAGGAATATCAAATGACTGAAATAAGAATAAGCGGAGTAGTTGAGATAACCAAGCGTAGACTGGCGATAGGTGATAGGGCGGACATATATGATGGCATGGTTGACTGTGGTAGTGCACAAGATTATAGGGGGGATTACTAATGGCTAAAGCATCTGCTGTACTGGTTGGACTAAAAAGTGTAGATCCTGCTTGTTATAATGGGTGGGATGGTACAGGTGGCTGTTGGGGTTGCGAACTTGACGTAGATAATATGGCAAGAATACTGGAACCCCTTGGATATCAGATACAGACGTTGAAAACAGAGGGGGCATCATGCGAGGCGATTCTTTCTTCGTTGCATCGCGCTGCTGAAAATATGGTGGCGGGCGATATCTTTGTTTTCTATTATTCGGGTCATGGTGGACAGCAGCCGGATCGTAATGGGGATGAGCTGGATGGCAAGGATGAAACGCTTGTCGCTTATTGTGAACAAATAATTGATGACGAAATACACGAAGCGTTAACAAAGTTCGAATCAGGTGTTCACATCATTATGTTAAGTGACAGTTGCAATTCCGGAACAAATTATAGGGGGCGGATGACTGTACCTGTAAATGAAGAGGCGATATTCAGACCTGTGGCAAGAAAAGCACAGGAAACAGTTGATATGAAAGCACAGCTTATTCATTTAGGCGGATGCCGTGACGGTTTTGGTTCGGAGGGGTATCAAAGCGGTGGTGCTTTCACTATGGCGTTATGCGATGTATGGAGCGATGGTGCATTTCAGGGAACTCTTGATGACCTGCACAGTACGATCTGTGAGTTGATAAAATCGGATCAAAAGCCACAGTACAACGAGTATGGACCTGTATCTAATGATTTTCGCAATCGGAGAGCTTTTGCCGTACCCACCATTCCACCGGTGAAGGGTCCTGTTGAACTCACGGTTGTTGAGACTGTAGTCACGGCAGCTGAAATCAGTCAGCCCAATGAGAAACACTCCTATAAGTTCACTGCGGTAAAAGCAGGTCAATATACGATTGAGACTGAGGGGCGAACGGATGTTGTGATGTCTCTTTATGGTCCGGACAGTCAAACGAAGCTAATTGACCGAGATGATGACAGCGGTAGTGGTTTGAACGCGAAAATCGTCGCGGACCTTACGCCTGCTACGTACTACGTTCAGGTCCAGCATTACGATAGTCATAGCGGTACTGGTTCGTACGGCATCAAGGTGAGTATATGAGAGGAAGGGAATGAAACAGGGCTACAAGAATAGAACATAGAAAACAATCACTCAAGGGACACTGTCCAAAGATCCCGTGATATATCACCGCGGAGAACGCCGAGGTCGCAGAGTTTTAAGACCGATCCGATCCTCAGCGTTCTCTGCATGGTACGTGGTAAAAATTTATGGATATAGCGATTTCACTGGATTTTCTGATTGTGCCCCTCGAGTAGTTACATTCAGGACACTACCGAAATTTGCCAGTGAAGGATGTCGCAATAAAACCTCGGCTCTATGGTAAGTCATCTTGCGAGCTGCTTGTAACTCTAATTACCATAGAGCCTAAGTTTTACAGGAAGATGCAGGAACTGAAGAGGGATACGAAGATCGAGCTCCATGGGTTTCGGCACTTCCGATTAACCATTACAGAAAAGAATGAAAAGTCTCTTCTTCCGGCATCTTTTGAAAAGCATAGAATCCGTCAGAATCAGAAAAATGCACACCTGCAAAATATTTAAATCGATTACATCCCCAACATCACCAGATGCGGAATGAATGACAGAGTGAACGAAGAAAATAAAACAAACGAGGAGACTGAGCTGAGCGAGATCATATTGGTTTCGAAGAAGGAGCTGGACGAGAAAGACGAGTTGATCGCATCCCTGAAGACTAAAGCCGAAAAGATGAAATCCGACTTTGTAAGGTACAAAGCGCGGACACAGGGTGAAGAAGAGGCGATACGAAGAAAAACTTCAGGTGAATTAGCTAGACAGCTGCTCAGCGTTGCTGACACGCTCGAACGGGCGATATACAGCTACGACGGCGGAGATGGCGGAGATGGTGTAGGTGGCTGTGAGGTCGTGGATCGGATGGTTGAGGGGACGCGCAGCAGCATGGAGATGACCTACAACCAGCTGCTGAACACATCAGGGATCGTCCCGATCGCGCCATCGGCGGGTGAACGGTTTGATGATGAACTGCACACCGCAATAGAGACGACGCAGGACCCGCTCCTTCCGGATAAGACCATCCTATCCCTGGTCCGGAAAGGCTATGTGCTGAACGACGAGCTGATCAGACCGGCTGAGGTGATCATCTCCAGTGGCGGCGGCGAAATTGTAGAAGGGGCGAAAGAAGGAACGGAAAGGGCAGAAAAAGCGAAGTCCGGGACGACAATCTCGAGATTTGTGAGGCGTTTTTGGAAGGGATCGCTCGAAGAGGAGTTAAGGGAGATAAGTGAGAGAAAACGGAAATTGGAGGAGCGAGCATGTGAATTGGTCCGCAACGAGGAAACGCTCAGAAGTTCTGTTAAAGAATTTGATCTGCGAGAGAAAGAATTCGGAAAAAGAGAAGAAGAATTGAGAAGAAGCAGAGAAGATGCAGAACCCGCGGTTCTTGAACTGGAACAGCGCAGAAAAGTGCTGGCGTCTGAGATCAGGGAATCAACAGGGCAATTATCCGCCATTAATAAGACGCTCAATGAACTGAGTACCCAAAATGATAAAATCGTTGTTGCGAGCATCGCTCTTGGTAGATACAACGAAGAGCTATCAGACGAGAGCGGAAAGTTGTCAAACGAGATAAATGAGATGGAATTGAGAAAAGAATCTCTGAATTATGAACTGACGGCTATGGATGAGAGAAAAGCGTGGGGCATCGAAGAACAATCAAAAATGGATCGGAAAGTATCAGAACGCGACGAAGAGTTGTCTGCGGTGGAAAGGGAGATACAAAAAGCAAGGGACGTGGTGAATGCAGAATCCGAGGCGATTCAAGAACTCGTGCAGCGCAAAGAAGCGCTGACAGCCAAGATCGAAGAAATGAATCGTGATCTGGAGCTTGCTTACGAGAATCTGGATGAACTCGACCTTAAAAAGGACAAAATAATTATAGAGAGTATCGCTCTGAGTCGGTACAACGAAGAGCTATCAGAAGAGCGGAAAAGACTGCAAAATGAGCTCGATAGGAGTGTGGAGACTGAGAGGGATGAAAGTGGAGTGGAAGAAGAGGCAGAGGGTGAAAAAAATAAAAAATCTCCATTTACAGTATCTACAGTATTCTGGCACTGACAACAGGTGATATAAAATGCAAAGAGAAGTGATTGGGATTGATTTCGGCACGACAAACTCGGGAGCGGCGTTCATCGAATTCGACGAGCCGACAATCATAGAGAACAACGAAAACGAGCGTGTCACCCCGTCTGTGGTGTATTTCAAGGAGGGTTATGATGTTGTGGTCGGAAGCGCTGCAAAGCGCAACATCATCGCAAACCCCGGGCGGACTGTTGCATCGATCAAGAGGCAGATGGGCACCGACCACAAGGTGCGGATCGGTAATACGTCATATCCACCCGAGTATGTGGCAGCTCACATCATCAAAAAACTCGTCTCCGACGCTGAGGCGCGGATCGGGACAACCATCACGGATGCCATAATAACGGTGCCCGCATATTTCATGGATTCGCAGCGGCAGGCGGTCAAGGACGCGGGAGAGATCGCGGGCTTGAATGTGCGCGGGATATTAAATGAGCCGACCGCAGCCGCACTGGCATTCGGGTTTGAGGAGGATTCTGAGCAAAGAATTCTTGTATACGACTTCGGCGGCGGCACGTTCGATGTCTCGGTACTCACGATCGGGGACGGGTTCTTTGATGTCGATGCAACGAGCGGAGATAATCATCTCGGCGGCGACGACATTGATTCCATGCTCAAGGAGTTCATCGTCGATAAAATAAAGGAAAAGCACAAAATAGATCTCAGAAAGGATAAAAGCGGTAACCGATCAGTGCTTCAGTCGATCACAGAAGAAGTCGAGCGCGTAAAGATCGGACTGTCAGACAATGAGCGCGCGACCGTCAATTTACCATACCTGAGTAAGAGCGGGCGTGGTGCGCCAATTGCGTTTAGCTACACCCTCACACGGCAGGAATTCGACGAACTCATCTTTGATTTCATCGAACGGACACGAAAGCCGATGGAACAGGCACTCAACGACGCCGCGCTCCAGCCGGATGAGATCGACAACATACTTCTGGTCGGCGGAACCACGTACATACCCGCGGTGCAGAAGTTTGTGCGCGACTTTTTTGAAAAAGATCCTGAGCACAGGATCGACCCGATCGAGGGGGTCGCACTTGGGGCGGCGGTTGCCACCTTGAAAGATGGCGTGAAGGGGAATGCGATGTCTGACCGGGTGCGGCGACCTGTCGAGATAAGCGACGTCATCTCCCGTTCCATAGGAGTTTCAGTCGCTGACGGGACCGTTTCAAAGATCATCACAAGGAACACAAAGATTCCAATCACGCAGACGAAACCATACACGAATGCGGGAAATTATGTAGATAAGGTGATAATCGAGGTGTATCAGGGAGAAAACCTGTATCCGGAGGAGGACGGATATCTTGGCGAGTTCTGGATTGATATAGAGCCAAAACCCCTATACGAATCAAAGATCGACGTCTCTTTTGCGGTTGGAGAGGAGTTTGGCATTCTGCACGTGACTGCAAAGAATCATGACTCCGGCAATGAGCGGACCGTGAAGATGGAGGCTGTCGGCAGGCTCACAAAGAGAGAAAAGAACAAGTGGATGCGAAAGATGTTAAAGACGCACGCAATAGAGGTGACTGTTGAAAATGTCGATACAATGGACGTTCTGAACTATTATCTCAACCCAAGTGCGTCTATTCTGGATGTAAGGCAGGATCTTATGAAGAAAGGTATCTTGAGCGAAGGGATGGGCATATTCTACGATGATGAAGCGCTTGATGACGAATCTCTGGTCCGGGATCTGGATATAAAAGATGGTTCGGTGCTGGAATTAAAATGAAAAAAGCAAAAAAACCGAAGTCGGAGAAGTCGGAGAAGTCGGAAAAAACCGAGATCTCGGAAGAGGAGCTGGCATACAACGAATGGATACAACTCTTCGCATGTGACGACCCCTACTGGAAATTCCCGACACGATATGTGGACTTCCCAAGGCTGATGGGGCATGCAAAAAAATTTGAGAACCTTGGAAACCACTATCCGGACTGCGTTGAGGATCTCCTATCAGGAGTCCCGACCTACTATTGCGTGCTATGCGTCTCGAAGAGCGACCCGCGGGATGTGGTCCGGAAGGCGTATCAGCGAAAGAGGGGGTTCTCAGGATATCCTGATCATGTGCTCGAGAGAGCATGTGAGATGCTGGGCGACAGGAAAAAACGTTCCGACTACGAAGAGATTTTGCGCCTTTTTCTGAAGGTCATGCAGGGGTACAGTGCGAAAGATAAGCGGGAAATTGTAGAGGAGCACGATGAATGGTTAGAAGAAGAGAAACATTGTGCTACAGGGCTGTACATCGTGAAGGCTCGTGGTGCATGGATTAACCTCTCTCATCTCGGTGCACCCACGTTCTACGAGCTTCTCGGAGTGGACCGGAAGGAATTGAAGGCGGGAGATGAAGTACGATGTAACAAGGAGGGTTTGGACCGGAGACTGTCAGAAGAGGTCTGCCGAATACTGAACAATCCGCAATTGAGGTTCGAATACGATTTTATGTTTAGTATAGCGGATAAAATTCAGTCTGTAGATTATTTGATGGATATCGAACGCAGAAAACCAGTATGGAAGGGTAATGATCTGGCATATCTTGCGGCGCTCCGATATTATGACGTTGTGTTGCGGTATCAACAGATTATGTCTGCACACATTGAGTGGGCGAAATACACCGACGATAAAACGTTTTACGATGTGTTAACCATCGACAGGGGTTCGATTCCAGAGGATAAGCGAGAAGCGGAGAGATTTATCCGGAATGTGTACCGGAATATGGAACGGACACCGGAGGTCAACCTTGCGTACAGCGTTTTAAAGAACTTCAGGATGAGGGGGGACTATGATTGGTTATTGGAACGCGGGGGACGTGTGAATGAGCTGTGTGGGATCAATATGGGGAAAGTGGACGATGCGACGTTGAATAAGATGATAGCGCTCGCGGATGCGGTCAGGACGTGTTGATTTGTGATAAAACTCACTATATTTTCAGATAGTGCCCTCGATCCCGTACATGTCCTTTAGTCCGTGCCCTGTTGCGATACAGACAACCGTCTTCCGGTCCAACAGATCGCCGGTCTTCCTCGCTCCTGCAAAAGAAACAGCCCCGCTTGGCTCAACAAAGACGCCGTTTGATCCGAGTT
>CBDUQO010000120.1:0-6946 GCA_965369365.1 uncultured Methanosarcinales archaeon | reverse complement strand
CTCTTGCCCCCTACTTCCACATAACCACCCCTGCCCCTGGCATCGATATGATCAAAATAAACCTGCATGTTAGAAGCACCCGGATGGTGTATACAACCACATCCCTTATTACATTCCACGGTCTCGTACGACTCGAATCTCACCGTGACATCAGATGCTCCGGATACGCCGCCAATCTCTTTAATGTTAACCACCGGCTTCCCGGTCCCTCCATGCACATAAGCTCCACCAACAGTCAGGTCAGGATATGCCATAATGATCTCCTTCTCAATCTCGTTATTGCTCTCGTTCATCTCATCGATCTCATCAAGTGGGTCGACAATTGCAATGATACGATGTTTCGGTGATCCGAAAACACTGATATCATTCCATGTTGCATTCACGGTCACATTCTCACCAGGTGCAAGTGCAAGATTTGCATGTTTGAGCAATGTGATATACCTGATTCTATCGCCGAGGTCAGTGATCAGGTTTGCATCAGGCAGAGACTCATCAGTCCCACCTTCATTTCGGGTGGTGTTCACCCACAGGTCAAACGTGAAACTTGCATCTTTCGCTCCATTGTTTGCGATGATTGCTGAGATATCCACATCATCCCCATCTCTTGGATGCTCTGGGGTGATGTTCAACTCGACGATAGCAGGGTCTCTTGAAGCGTTCACATAGAATAGAGGACGGAGATCGTTGTTCGACTCACTTATCTCGCTTATTCTGTCGTCTCCATCCAGTGTAACCGTGATGGCGTGATCTCCGGTATACACAGTCCACATCGCTGTGATATTCTTTGACTCGTTCCATGTTTTGGTCGCATTCAGTGTTACATCTTCTCTGTGGAGTTCCCTCTCGGTTGTATATCCGTCGAAATTGAAATCTGCATTATGTGTATAGATATAAGCGTTTTCTCCAGGCACCAGAGTAACATCCGGATCAAAAAGTATGATCGGAGAATCCTCTGTGGAATTCGGGCCTTCCCTGTACCATTTCCTTGCTCCGGTTTCATTACAAACTTCTATTCTACCTTTTGACGTACCAAAAGCAACTGGTGCACGAAGCGTTATCGTATCAAAATGAAGTTTTATCGCATCCACGCCCGGACGGTGGATTATCATCAATTTCTCGTAATATTGAAGCTTCTTTTTACTTGTCCCGGATGCGTCGAATTGAATACCGGAGAACGTTGCATTCGGTGCTATCGGCAGGTATGACTGATCGAGGCTTCTATTGAAATGATATTTGTAGGTGCGGCTCTCTTCTTCATAGTCAACAACGCTCACTTCGGCTGTTCCATTCCGAAGTCCGATGTTCGACACACCTGCGGTTATTACTGTTGTGTCAAGATCCGAAAGATCGGTGCTCGCTGCAATTACATTCGTGACCGTGAAGTCGCGTGTCGGCTTTACATGCATCGTCTTGTATACGACATTGTCTTCTCTGTAATCTTCGTCCTCAGGCACCTCATTATCAGGATCGATCACAACCATAATCATGAAATCGCCTACGCGCACATTCTGAGTAATCGAAAAAAGATTGTGCGAACTGTTTGCAGACACATCGATCTCCTTATACAGCATCGACGTTTCATTCTGATAAATTGGGTAAAAGTAAATATCAAACTTTTTTCTGTAGTCACCACCTTCAGTGGTAATTAATATATTCGTCGTGTTCCCATTCACCCGGACCCAGCACGACTTCTCAGGTCTTGCCACCTCGCTGTCATTTCCATCGTATACTATCACATCGTCTTTGATCATGCATCTACAATAGTCATCAGGAATATAAACAGGTGTAGTTACATTAAGATATATGTATTCTGCATCAGGATACGTTCTGTTTTCCCAGTTTCCTTCAGACCAGTTATGCCCACATATTTTCGAAAAAATATCTGGTATATAATCGAAGAACAGGGCAGCATTGAAGTTGGTCGCAGGTGCACAGCCTGAATTCCTGATATCGACAGTAATATTCACCTCATCCTCATCATAAGGCTGTGTGGGTTCATCAGGAAACAGCCGCTCACCGTCAAGCCCTAATGTCACCCATGATATGTTTCCAGAAAGTTCTGCACCGCAGACATACCGCTCCTGAGCCGCGATGTTGTTCGTCTCGTTCGTCTCATTTATCTCATTCCCATAATCCACCTCAACCTTTGCCACATGACTGCCTACTGTCGCATTCCAGTCTGTAAATAGGAGGATTGTTGACCCATCTACTAAACCCGCTATCGTTTTTTCTTTAATTGGAATGCCATCGATAAGAAATCTCACACTGAAATTATCTGTGTCATCTACACCGATATTGGCAATATCTGCGGTTATATTCACGTTATCGCCGTGTTTTATGGTATCGTTTTCACCGATTTTGGTGCCGTTCAGCCAGAGCGAGAGGTTTGAAACCTTGATGTCGGCAGTCTGCACAGATATAAATTCTGCTAACATGTTATTTGACTCATTATACTCGGTAACACAATCTTCAGGGTCAACGATCGCAGCGATGAATCGTTCTCCACCGACAGATGTGTTCCAGCTAACTGTGATGTTCTCTGTTTCATCGACCCCAAGACTGTGCGTTGATGTATCGATGATGCTGCGGGATACAAGATGGTACACCTTGCTCACCCTTGCATAAGCGCTATTTGTTATCACTATCGTGGTACTATTATCCAGCACCCACGGCGTCCATCCATGGAAATTCTCATGGTAGCATATAATCTCCCTTTCACTGCCATCATTGATGCAGACCCTGCCTCCGTATTCTACACTTAAATCCAGATATAACCTCATTGCGGTTGCATGTTCCCTCGTTATCTCTATCTGCCCCGATCCACTCTGGTTACTAACATCCCCGATATGCCTCTCTGCCCAGTCATAGATGCACAGTGTGATATTGCTCGCGTCCCTATTCCCCTCGTTTGCGATGGTGACATTGATCCTCACCACCTCCCCCTTCTCCGGATTCATGGGGTGGACAGCAAGGCTTTCGAGCACAAGATCAGGTACATTCAGGTGCATTCTCTGTTTAACATCATTGTTTGTCTCATCGATTTCATGTATGTTCCCTTCGGGGTCTGCCACCACGATTATGTTATGCTCTCCTGGTGAGCACATAACAGTCCAGTTGATCTTCGCATATTCTGTTCCATTGCCGGCACCGAATGCAATGGTGTAACTCCCAATTTCGTGCTCTTTTTCAATCTCGTCGATGTAGAAACTCACATCAACGCTGCCACCCCGACTCATAAGGTTCGTTATGTTCACGGTGGCATTCAGGATCACATCATCGTAGAGATCCAATTTTAGGGGATCACGAGCGGTGCCGTTGGCAGAGAACGATAAGTTCGTTACGTTAAAGTCACGAGACCTATCTACATGCACATCTGCTTCTTCAACGTGATTGGTAGCATTCACCTCCTTGTTCTCGTTATCAAGCGGGTTGATCTCGACTTTTATTGTGTAGTTATCTGCGAGTTCATACCAGGAACAGGATTCCCATCTTTTTTGCGTCTGATTCCAACACTCCCCTTCACACTTGATCTCTCGAACGCTCCCATTCCATAAGACCGGGATCTTTATGGAGTTACCAGCATCGAGGCATTCGATATGGGTTGTATTGAACAATTCAAAGCTATCAACAGCCTCCTGTCGCTTCCCCCATGCCCCCTCACCAACCTCTTCCGGATAATATATCTCAGTGAAGTTGACACGGAAGTCTGTCGCATCCATCCTGCCCAGATTTTCAATGGTTGCATTTATCCACACCTCCTCACCATCCCTGACCGGCGACTTTACCGATAGATTTGTGATTGCAAGATCGGTTCCGCCAAGGTATGTCTCCATGCTCTCGTTCCGATCCTCCACATTTGCCATGAGTGTGTAATTCTCCCCTGGTGTAAGTGGAAGGCTCGCACTCCATGTACTGTGATAGAACCTCGACTCACCGGGATACAGGGTTACGGTTTCGTTGCCGAGTCGCACCTGATATTTGTCTATTAAGAGATAGATATTATTGGTGGCTGCTGCACGTATCTCAATCGCAGTGCCATTGATCCAGTCAGTCCAGATGTCATCCCAACGCCTATAGTTCTCGTCCATATAATAACACTCGGTATTAAAATCGGTCGTAAACCCAATCTTTTGCGTCTTTACATCCTGACCGCCATATTTTTCGCATTTAACATAAAAATACACCGAAGGATCCTGATCTTGGCTATCATTGACAGAAGCACTGACTTCGCCTCCGGATATTTTAATGTAATCAAAATGAACTCGCATCTGGCAAGCCCCTGGCTGTGATATTGACCATAACCCTGGATGAGGACCAGCACCATCATATCCAGATATTAACTCATCCTTCTCCATATAGAACCACACCGTGCTGTTCGTCACCGCGCTCCCGCTGTTTCTGATCTCTGCCGACACATCGACCAAGTCACCGATGATCGGCTCTGCCGGGTCGAGCATGATGTCTGTTATATCCAGATTAAGTGGTTTTACATTGAGTGTGCAGTTCTTCACATTGTTTCCGGTATCTCCTCTGAAGCGGATGGTAGTGGAATAAGGGATGTATCCAATACCAGTACCACCGAACTCTTCGAGTTCTTTGCCAGGATTTATCACCGCCACAATCATGTGGCATCCACCCACCACATCCGCATCCCAGCTCATAGAGATGGTTTTTGTTTCGTTTACTTCCAGATGCACATAATCCGTTCCGATTCTGGTAAACCGCTCCCCTAAGGTTCCGGCAAAATCGGTGCTGTTGACAAAGAACGCGATGCTAACGTTTCCGCCCCCATGCCCTGTGCAGCCTACAGTTGCGGTTATATTCACACTCTCGCCTTTTTCTGCCGTTTGCGGATCAACGTTCACACCCTCAACAGAGAAGTCATACCTCGCTTCCACATCTGAACAGTCAGACAGTTCATTGTTGGTCTCATTGCTATCGGTATCGTCATAAGGAATGCGTGCGGTTATCGTGTGGTTGTTGATCTCTGCCGGATTCCATATCACAGTGATAGTCATATTCTCGCCGCTGTTCAGGCGCTCGATATGGGTTTCATTGAAGATGTCGCCGGTTGTATTCATATCGCTGCAGCATTCACAACCGCCCTCCAGGAATTCGACTGTGAAATTGGTCGCATCGACTGTACCGATGTTTGCTATCGTGGCGGTAACATTCACATCCTGCCCCACATAACAAGGATTGTCGGAAGAACCACAGGGTATTTCGATCTCTGTAACTGTAAGATCGGTGCCGTTGACAATTATCCCTTTACTTCCCGTATTATTTGTTTCATTCGTCTCGACAGAGTGATTACGCGGGTCAACCATCACGGTTATGTCATGCTCTCTTGCACCGCCATAAGCTGCACCTGTGAGCCACGATACATTGATGACTTTCGATTCAGTGACGTTCAGGGTCACGGGTTCTTCTGCGATAAGCGCTTCATATCTGTCGATTTTGAAATTGCACCGATGAGTAGACATCAAAGGGTTATAAGTCATTTCTATCCTGACCGTGATATTATCAGTGTATATGCAATCTGTCCAATAATCATTTTTATTAACCTCCATCCGTTCAACCACTCGCCCACTGTTATCGCAGATATCAACATGACTATTGAATATATCAAAATGATCAAAGTGGAGTCTTGCTCCAAAAACGCCGGGCGGAAGTGAGATATTATCAGTACAAGTATAATTAGCACTTCCTTTCCCTATGTGTACATCCTCATCTCTCTTAATTTCTATACTCCTGTTATCGTAAAAAACCCCCACAACCGTCGTTCCATTCCTTACTCCATAGTTGGCTATGTTCGCACTCACCCCCACAACATCACCAAGCACTGGCTCATCTGGGTCGAGAGATATGTTCGTTACCGCGAAATCAAGCGAAGGACCCACATCGATTACCTCGGTTCGTTCGTTATTCGTCTCATCAGACTCGATTACTTGATTATAAGGGTCAACTCTGACCGTTATGTCATGGGTTCCATTGGTTGCCCACCCCATCTCTTGAAGTGAGAGATCCCATTTTGCATAGACATTGATAGAATCTCCTTCACCGAGAGTTATGCTCTTATTTGTAAGCACTGCTTCATATCTGTCAACTGTGAACCCGGCATTCCACGATTCGATCCTGATGGTATCGCCATCACACCATTTTGTCCACCCATTACGAGTAATGCGCTCAACCAGTCGAGTTTCATTGTAGATCGTGATGTTACCCTCTGAAGATGCATCAGCGCTCTCGAAATGAACCCGTATCCTGAGAATGTCGGGAAGTGTGATGGTATCATTAATCGGGCTCTCTAGATAGTCGTTCTGCGACCTCTCAATCGTTATGCTCTTGTTATCATAGAACTCGACAGATGTCTCTCCTTCTGATTCTCCTGAGTTTGTTATCATTGCATTTATCGTAATCAGATCGCCTATCAACAACGGTTCAGGTGAATCGAAAGATACGTCTGCAACCGTGAAATCGGGCAGGCATCTCTTGTTGATATCCGCCTTGATTATACCATTTCCAATATCTGTCTGGCTCACAGTGTGTATGGCGTTTCCAACCGGCATCCCCTTCTTATGTGCCTTTATCCCCAGCACATCGCCCGCGTTTGCGAACGCAGAACTCGTTACGAGTTGATAGAAAGCTTCTCCGGTACGATTATCAGCGATGAGTTCTTCGGAAGTATTTAAATTGGTTATAACCGTAAAAGGCGAATTGCAAGTGCTGCCATCGTCATAAGAGACATTTCCGTATATCACGAAGACCGACGATGGCAGGGCAAATGATGTTATCTTTGGCAGAGGCAGCGTGGTTACATCCCAGATCCACTCCTGCATATCTGTGCCGTTAGCATTGCTCGCCCTCGTAGAGACGTTCCAGACGCCGACTGCCACGTTTGTGTGCGTGTAGGACGCATCGGTCACGCTCCAGTTCGTCTGAGCCG
>CBDUQO010000119.1:0-6961 GCA_965369365.1 uncultured Methanosarcinales archaeon | reverse complement strand
ATCCGTAATTCCTCGATCGCCTTCCACCCGTAGTACATGTAGGTCGCCAGATCGACTGCGCACTGCATCATCTCCTCGCGGCTCAGGTCGTGCATCATCATCTCGATGAATGTGTTGACCGCAAAAGAGTGAAGCGAGTGCCACAGGAACTTATCGACGCCCTCTCCTGCTTCTGATTGTGGCAATGCGTACGTGTCGTGTGGGACAGTTTCGTCCATTTTCCGGATGCAATCTTCCCTGAAGTCTTCCAGGCTCGATCCATGTGATTTAAAGTATATTAACTTCAGATCCTCGCGGTTTTGGCAGTGAACATCCGCAATCTCAAGGTACAAGTCCCGGTTCCATTCATAAGTGCAGCACACGTCGATGTTTTCTATTGACTTTATTCTGTCGTAGTTGGAATACTCATTGATCTGATCGACAGCGGGCTTAACGAGAGTGCAGAAGAGGTCGTCCTTGTTCGGGAAGTATGTGTACAGGTTGCCTGTCGATACGCCTGCCCTCTCCGCTATCGAGCGCATCTTCGCTTTTGTGAACCCGTGTTCTGCAAACTCCACGCGGGCGGCTTTAAGGATTCGTTCTTTGACCTCTTTCTTCAGCGTCTGCATGATCTGTTACCTATTAAAGAACGATGTTATGTATTAGGTATATATATATAGCATACCCTAAAAAGATTCGGTTATGGTTAAAAAACCGAATAAAGTTAGGATTTTGCGTTTTTTCTAATTTTATTAGGGTATGTTATTTATCTACCTAATTACCACATAGGTCTTTGACCTATAGTCAAAATAGACGGAAATACTGGAAGGATTGACAATGGCAAAGACAATTTTAATATACGGTTCGACCACCGGAAACACTGAAGAGCTATCCGGACGTGTGGCAGCAGGTCTCGAGCAAGGAGGCGCCGAAGTTACAGTAAAGGACGTAGCCGACACAGGCGTTGACGAACTCGCTTCTTATGATGCGATCGTATTCGGCTGCTCTACGTGGGGCGATGGTGAGTTGCAGGACGATTTCATCGATTTCCACGCGGATCTGGACGGCGCATCACTGGATGGCAAGAAGGCAGCGGTCTTTGGTCCGGGCGATAGCGATGACTATCCGGACACATTCTGCGATGCAGTGGACATCCTCGAGGCTGCACTAAAGAAATGCGGCGCTGATATCGTCGCTGAAAACCTCAAGATCGACGGAGACGTTGAACCTGCATTCGGAGATGCGGAAGCGTGGGGAACGAAAGTCGCTGGCGCGCTTTAGCCCCGTTTTCTTTTTTTGTTTTCATTCTTTTCATCAACGTTCATCTCCGCCCCTCGCTCTGATGGAACGCTTGAATTGCAGGAGGTGGGATACGGCGGAAGCTTGGGTGTTAATTCCACTTATTTGGGCATGCGCCATATCAAGGATTGTGTAAACCCCGCGGTCTCATGGCTATGGAAATAAGGAGGTATTAATTTATGGAAATAACAGAAAAGACTCATAAGACATGTCTACAGAGGAATTAAGATGAAAGAACTCTTGATAGCGTCTACAGCGTTTGCATTATTCGTCATCTGCCCGCGGATGGCTGGAATGACAAATGTCATCGCAGGCGCAGGCTCACTTGAGCATCATCAGGATCGCGGTTCTCGGAACTGTGCTTGCACTCCCACTAATCATCCTGATGGCACTCATATTCAAGGAATACGGGCTTTTTGCGGCACTTCTCTTCTGTGTTGTGACTGATCTCATGGCTGCGGTCGTTATGAAAGGGATCAGCTTCAAGGCGGGCGTGGAGACGCTTATCATAGCGTTATTCGTGATTGTGGGTGTTAAGGTTGCCTCTGTAGTCTCAATGTGGGTGAGCTAAGATGCTCATAGACTTGTTCCGGGAGATTGCTCACATATTTAACGAGATGGCGATCTATATTCTCTTCGGTCTCTTGATTGCAGGTATTCTCTACATTGCATTTCCAAAAGAGAAGATCAGCAGCCATCTTGGAGGGAACACGCTTTATTCCGTGATAAAAGCGAGTTTTATCGGTGTTCCGCTTCCACTATGCTCGTGCGGGGTCATTACGACAGCAATCTCGCTGTACCGGCAGGGCGCAAGCAAAGGTGCTACTACCTCCTTTCTGATCTCAACACCCCAGACGGGTGCGGACTCCCTCCTTGTGACGTATAGTTTCATGGGACCCATCTTCGCCGTTTACAGGGCAATTGCAGCATTTGTGAGCGGAATTGTTGGAGGTGTCCTGGTGGGCAGCTTCGATAGGGGCGAAGATGCTGAATCTCCGGATGACCGTTGCAGAGATGCCACGATATCCAACTGCAAGGTGTGCAACGAACCGGAAACCCCGTCATGTGAACACGACCACACCTTCGCTGCAAAGGCACGGGCAGCCCTCAGATACGGTTTTATTGATTTTTTCTCTGATATCGCAGGTCATATCCTGATCGGAATCGTTCTTGCCGGAGTTATCTCCTATTTTCTTCCGGACAGCTTTTTTAGCGAGACGATCGGAACAGGTTTCGTATCGATGCTCTTGATGATCGTTGTGGGCATCCCCCTCTATATGTGCTCGACAGCATCAGTTCCGGTTGCCTACGCCATGATGCTAAAAGGCGTAACCCCGGGTGCGGCGCTGGTCTTTCTCATGGTGGGTCCGGCAACGAATATGGTCACAATCTCTGTTGTCGGGTCGGTTATGGGGAAACGGACGCTCGGACTGTATCTTGCAACCATCGCAGGGACGAGCATTGTGCTGGGCGTGATCCTTGATCTGATTTACGATATTTCAGGTACACCGGTCCCGGGATTGGGCAGATCCGTATCAATGCTGCCGGAATGGGTGTATATTGCAGCATCGATTCTTTTCGCGCTTCTGATGGTGGTCGTGTTCGTACGGAAGTATGCGGCACACCGTTCCGGAACCGATGTGGGCGATGCTTGTGGGTCCGCGGCGTGTGGTTGCGGGTCATGCGGGGATCCGGAGGGCGAGAAGCCGGAAATGTAGGTTTTTCGGGTCAAACCTAACTTTTTTAGGGAATCTTACTTATGCACCTAACGACCGAGAGGGCGTGGAGCTGTATAAACATGACGGAAATACAGGAACTCGTGAAACATGTGACTGGAGACATAAAACATGTCCACGATGACATAGAACACGTGCAAAGGGATATAGAAGAGATAGGTGCGCATCTGAAGAATCTTGATGAGCACATGCATAACCTGATAGAACATGCGGAAATAATGCAAAAAGAGATCTCGTGAGGTTTGTGTTTTCGTAACCAGCTCTTTTTTGGGTGCAGGGGCTTGTTTAGATCCTTCCTGCATCTTTTTATTTTAGATCACCAGTCTCAGGGTCCGGAAGTGAGAAGGATCCGGCTTGAGTATCCTTGCTCTGAAACACGTGCGAACCTGCAGCAACTTCAGTTATGCTCCCGCATCCGGCTCCAGCGTCGGAAATGAGAGGATGTGTACGCTCACGCATACCGCGATCAAGATCAGCGCAACCTTTCCAATGAAAAACGGAACAACGAAAGCTGCTGAATACCCTATCGTCAGGATCAGAAACACAACCGACATGATCTTTGTTCTCATCGGAATCCCTTTTCCCTCATGCCAGTTTCTGATGTAGCTCCCGAACCATCGGTTGTAGATGAGCCAGTTGTACCACCGCTCCGAGCTTCTGGCATAGCAGACTGCGGCAAGCAATAGAAACGGGGTGGTCGGCAGAAGCGGGAGAATGATCCCTGCGCCTCCGATTATCAAGAACGCCGTACCTGCGATCTTAAGGAGCGTCCCGACTACCCGGTCTGGTCGTTCACACATGAAATTATCTCTGTCTGTTAGGTATACAAATATGCATCCCTAATATTTTGGGACCAGTCCGAATATGGGGCACTGATCATGCTGTACGGGTTTAGCTATACTTCACACCGGCACAGACCCAAGCTTTTTTCAAATCGGTTGATGTCAAATTCGTAGGATTCGTGATAAAATTACGAATTCAGACAAATATCGCGAATTACACGAATCTATACCAACATAATCTATTTATTACACTTAAAAATTTGAATTATTCCGTATGGGTGGAATTTATTCCTTTGTTTTTTGGTGACACCGTTTTTTGATCTTTTTCTGGCAGTTTTTATCACTGTTCGACCTGACCGATTCAGGGGAGATAAAGCACAAATGCCGGACATCTCCGGGATATTGGCATATCTTTCCGGAAAGATGGAGTATTGGACCGCGAAGTTTGGTCCGGTAATAGAACACCACGTAATGTGACAGCCTCCAGGTACTGAAAGGGTTATGAGATGCTTGAGCGGTATGATGTGAAAGTCTCACGTACCGTTATTAGACGAGGGGGCGCGAGTGAGCGTTTCCCCTTAGTCTGCAATCTCTAAGCACTTAATATTAAACCAGCACAATTCATCTACGAGACGCTTGCACTCGCGAAAGACTTGACAATAGAGATAACTCCCGCTGCGCCTTTGCGTCTTTCTCTTTGAATTGGCAAATAAGAGTTGCAAAGACGCAAGGGGGATGCCTTAATCCTATCCTCCGGCAGTCCCGTTCTCAGGCATATATATCACTTCTCCGGTCTCAAGCCGGTATGCGGTACCGATCTTTGATCCCTGACCACCCATGAGCTGCTCGGTCATGTTCATCACCGTTATCGCCTCCTTATCCTTGATTATCACCTGCATATTCGGGTCTCCCGGGTTCTTGACAATTGTTACGCTCGCATCAGCGTCAAGCAGTTCCGGCACGTTGTAGGAGACAACGAGTGCAACAAGGAGCGCGACCGCGAAGACCATCGCGGCATCGAAGAGGTTTGCAACGCCACCCAGCGGATCCTCCTCCTCGTCCATAACGATCCGCTTTCGGGTTGATCTCACTTCAATACCTCCACAACATATTCCATGTCGCTTAAGTCCTGCGTGTACCACTTCTTCTTGATTAAGAGGATGCTGTACGCCACCCCGCCAGCCAGAAGACCGAGAACCGTTGTTGAAAATGCGATAACGAGATTTGCTGCAAGCTGCTGGATGTTTCCCGAGGATAAGCCCATCAGCGCAGGACCCATCGGGATCAGCGTCCCCATCAGCCCGAGCATCGGACCGACCCGTGACACCAGTCGCACATGCATCAGTTCATCAGCAATTTTCAGTTCGTAGTCCTGAAGCAGCTTCTCTGCCTCAACCGAAAAATTTCCTGCACCGAGAATCTCTGAGATCTCTTTTATGAACTTCTTTAAGAGATCGTTTGATCCACTATCCGTGAGCACTGTTGCCGCCCCGTTTAAATCGTCGGTCTCAATCTGCGCCCTCGCATCCTTGCAGCCCGCCTTGAGCTTTTTCACGTCCCTGTTTCTTGATGTGTACTCGGATATGAACTGCCCTGTCGAGACAAACGACCATGCGATCAGCCCAAGCAGGACGAGGACCACCGGATAAAGTAGCGTATTCGAGATCATAAACATTGTTCCAAATATTCCTGAAGATATGTCCATTTTATTCTCCTTTTAGTCTTTTAATTCCTTAAAATCACTCAATCATTCGACCGTCTGTACCTGTACCCCGCAAAGCCGATTATGCCAAGTGCAGCCATCAGCGCAGACGTGAGGAGCGTCTCGCCTATATCTATCGGGACCGCGGGCACCGGAACCGTCTGAGCCTGCATATACGCGGGGATTACGAGCGGCGAGAGCAGGTAGAAAAGCCCGAAGAGTATCATCGCGGTTCCAAGCGCTGACGGGTCCCTGCATCCGAATCTCCCTGCGAGAAACGCAATTAAGAATGCGGATAAGCAGATGCCTGTAAAGAAGACCACGCCCACTATTGCGCCGATCACGATATTGCTTTTATCAATCGCACCTGCAAGAACAGTACACGCAAGAAAGAGCGCGACCATGCAGACCGGACACGGAAGAGAGAGCCAGAGAAACGTCTTTCTCGAGATGTCGCACCCGCCGGATATCCATTTCCTCTTTGTGTGGACTCCGAAGTAGAGCAGTCCGGCTGCGATTACGAGATGCATCGCAACGCCGGCTGCAAGGATGTTCTGAGTCAGATCGAGCGGGATAACCCCGACAAGGTAGCCCATGACAATTGAGACCGCGAGATAGACGGTCGCAAGGTATACGACCTCCTTCCATCTCAGGCTGGCAAAACCGCAGCCAAGCCCGGTCTTAAGAGCCAGGACTGCAACTCCGATCAGAACGCCGAATGCGATTAAGTTGGTTGTGTCTGTCATAATCCGCCTGCTACTTACGTTTAAACCATAGCCCTGATCCGATCAGTCCGAGAATTGCGATCACCGCAACGATTGCCATTAGCGGTGCACCCGATATCGGTAGCGAGGATGATGTCTGCACCTCAGTCATCACTTGTCCTTCGACCTCATTTGAGGCGTCGCTTGCATCACTGGGTTTGCTGGTTTCCGATGGCGGTTCCGGCACCACATCCCCGGTTATCCCGACACCTGTTGGCGAAGAGGAAGATTGAGCAGACATGTCTGTCTGATTCGTTGCAGTCGCATCCGCTTTACCCCAGTCTGCAGGATATGTGCCGCTTCCGCTGCTGCTACTGCTGCTACTGCTGCTGCTCTGATGCCCGGGTTCTGCCCCCGGTTGAAGCAACCCCTTAACATACGAATCGATCAATGGATTCCCGCAGCAGACGATGCAGCAGCAGGGTCCGTACTTCTCGACCGATTGCTGGTACTCCTGTGCAAGAGCCGCTTTTATCTCATCGGATGGAGTCCAGTACGGGTTTCCTTCGGAATCAATCATCCGCGTCGCCTCAATCATCCGTGCCATTATCTCCTGGCGTGCCCACGCATTGTTAGTATTGAGCCAATCCTTTAGCCCAAGATCGTACTCGTCCTGCATATAGATCGAGTACATCGTATTCCACATCTCGTCGGTTATGATGTCCGGGTTTGTGACCTGCCAGCCCCAGAGGTTTGACA
>CBDUQO010000118.1:0-7081 GCA_965369365.1 uncultured Methanosarcinales archaeon | reverse complement strand
CCACAGGCACAATTCATCTTGCGAGATGCTTGTAACTCGAATTACCATAGAGCCCCTTGTTTATGCGGTCGACCATGGCATCGTAATCCCGTATCTCATGTTTACGGTATTCTTTTACTACGCTGCCGGCTATACCGTGCTGAAATACCTTGAGGATTCAGGGATATACTACATCGGTGTCGCAATCGTCCTCTTGATGAGTATCACGCACGTTCTTGGCGGGCTGTCGTGGTACGTCCTCTCTGCAAGTTACTCGAATGCGGTGCTTGCGCTCTCCCTGATCTCTGTTGTGATCACGATCGCAGTCTTTGGGTACGAGATTCTCAGGCAGATATGATCTTCTATATAGATCATTTGTGCAAGGTTTATCAAGAATCAGGATGAGGGTTTAGCTATGGAAACGATTCAAAGTATGCTAGCTGCAACGATACTGGCGCTGTATACGTTCTGTTCGGTCTGCTGGTATGCACCATCCCGGATATTCGATTCGGTCATGCCATTCATCTTCGTTGCGCTCTTTGCATACCTTCTGGCTGTGTATGTGTTGTACAGACGCCGATGCCGGGTGCGGGCGTGATGATAATATCAGTACATAGCGCAGGTGAACAGCACGGGGTCGTAGATCGTAATTATGGGGTTTTGTGAGGTTGGCAAAGCCTTATAATGCAGGATAAGAAACCATCTTTAAAATTTATAATAACCAGCTACGAATATGAATAAAAAACCAACAAGAGAACTTTGGAGAAGCATCCTCCTATTAATATTTATTATTCTCGGAGTAACGTGTGGAATAGTGTATTATAGTGAAGTGGTCCCGGTAGGAAGTCCTGAAACTGTGCATCCCACACCCCCCACTATCTCCGGAGGATCTCATTGTTTAGGGGGGAGTCAAAAGAACTAAAAGAATTTAAAAGTTTGAGCGACCTTGAAATCTTAGAAAAATTCCTTAAAAACGACGAGACAAAGGCAACGATATCAAATCTTGTAAACTCTCACGTAAAACTTGTAGCTGACACAGGAATAAGTAGGAGGGGGGGGAGTCAGGTTTTGACGCTACAGAATATAACCTCCAATTGGCAGTAAGACCTTTACACAGACCAGAAGATAAACAAGTTACTATCACCCTTTACGACGCGAACGTTCTTGAAATCGACACGATCGACTGGTGCAGAGCTTACTTAAGTTACTTTACCAAATCCATGTGGAATAGCATGGGTGAATTTGAACGCAAAGAATATCGTAGCGTAACGAATGAGGAGATGGATGGATTATTGGAAATAAATCCTGTTTCGTCGAAATATGAAGATAAACTCTTTGTAGGCGTTGAAAGAGGCGAAATTTTGGTTTTACACGGTTTTACATGGAACAAAACATCTCACATTATTGATAGATTTGAGGTGCATGAAGGAGAATACGCTACTATATGATACGGAAGAACTGGAGGGGCTCGGAGGGGTAATGAGACTCCGCGAAGAGATGTTAGTAATAAGCGAGTGATATTGCCACTCATGCCCGGATATCGTCCCCCCTCGTGGATGTCTTTCATTCCTGCTTTGTTGGTTCTGCAGTTATCTCACGGAAAGCATGGTAAAACACATTGCTGAGCAGAATAAGAGATCAACGGTATAATGATCGTGTTTATGCCGTTTGTGGAAATGGCTGCCCGGGACTCCGGGGAGCGGGGGCGAAGTTGTGATTGAATCTATATAGTCTCTGGTATCACCTATAGGTAAATCACCTCTAAATACATCATTTGTGCAAATTTTATATAGCATATCCACCCACGCATGTACCGTGGTGGTCGATATGCCTCTTATGCTGCGAACTCCTGATCAGGCGGTTGACCACCAGAACAGGGAGCATAACAACTATGAACAGAACACGTATAAAGATGTACTTAACCGCCGTTCCAACGCTGCCGATATCTGTGTCGCAGGTGTTGGCAGATGACGATGCTGCAAAGGACATAATTCGCCGTATTATGGATGGAAGGGGTTTTTCACAGGTGGCTGCCGCCTGTGTTTATGAAGCGGAACATGATGATTACATGAGCCCCCTTTTAGATGTGAATTGAGGGATCGATGATGAAATATAGAATCGTATCAATTGGCATTTTAGGCATTTTAGTGATGACGGCTGCGGCTTTGCCCGCCGCATCCGCTCTCGAAGGAGAGCATCACTTTATTGAGCTTGCAGTGGACTGGCAGGCACTGGGATTTGACCTTGATTGTCTGGAGCCTGAGTTTGTTGCTACCACGCCGGATGGTACGGGTGCGCTCATCACCATTCAGGAGGGGAGCGCGGTTGCCGTGGTCAATCACAGCAAGCTGGTAAAAATAATCAAGCTCCCGGACGGTGCAGAACCGGATGGTATTGCGATCTCGCCTGACGGGACTGTAGCAGTGACCGCGAATGAAGATGGGCAGAGCATCTCTCTCATTAACCTGAGCCGGGGGCTTGCCAATGCAGAGTTAGCGGGTACAATTGATGTGCTCCAATTCCTGCCGATGAGCAACCCCGATTTCAAACATGACGAGGGCGAAGTGGACCCTGAGGGCGTGGCGATATTCAATAGAGAGGGGCGTAGTTATGCGGTGCTTGCTCTGGAAAAATCAGCCTCGCTACTGGTACTTGATGTTACAGACCCTGGTAATGTAACCAATATAAGCCTGCTACCCGTGGGTATCACGGGCGATCTGCAAAATCCGGATGACCGGGAGGCTGAGCCAGAAGGGGTTGCCCTGAGTCCTCAGGGGAACCTGATTGCGGTTGGTAACGAAGAGGAGGGCACAGTGAGCCTGATACCGATCTTAAACAGCAGTCCCCCATCATTTGGCGAGCGTGTGAACTTTGACCCGAGCGGCAGAGAGGCTGAGATCGTTGCCTTCACTCCCGACCAGCAGCGTCTCCTGGTTACCAATTCCAGGGAGAATACACTCATCATTTTAAACATCAGCGACCTTGTTAACATCAGCGAAGAGCGAGTTCTCAACCTCTCCGGTTATGGTGAGCCTACATCGGTGGCAGTCGCTCCAAATGGTAATTACGCTCTGGTCAGTATAGCTGACGGAGTGAACCCGACAGTCAATCCCGGGAAGGTGCTCGCATTCTGCCTCGCATCCTACGACCTGCTTGCTGAGTTTCCGGTCGGTCAGGTTCCGGATAGCATCGGCATCACTCCTGATGGAAATTATGTATTCATAGCCAATGAGGCTGAGAATGAAGACATTCCGGAGGATGATGAGATCGCTGGCAGCATCTCTGTGCTCGATCTGAGCGATCAGGAGGCATGCCCGATACGTGGCGACCTCAATTGTGACAACAAAATCACCCCGGTAGACGCCATGATCGTGCTCAGTATGGCGGTCAGTGGCGGATGGGATGCGAATGCAGACGTCAGCGGGGATAGTTGCATCACCTCCCTTGACGCGCTGATGATCCTGCAGATGGTGGCAGAAGCGGTAGGGGGCGAGAGTCCATATATACTCCAGCCCAATCTCTCGCTACAACATCCAAGAAGAGGGCATCAGCTTACGCTTGCAAACGGTAAACTCTGGGTAACCGGTGGAAAGGCATACTACTCGCACTTCCTGAACTGGGGTGGCAGCTATCAGGAATTCACCACCTATCCTAATGCGGAATACATCGATCCTGCGAATGGAGCGGTGGTCTATACTGATGTAGTGATAAAGACCCCCGACGGAAAAGCCAAAGATTTCTACAAAGCAACAGCATTTACGGCGTGCGACAACGATTCGATCATTTACATAGCAGGCGATGAGGAACTCCTCAAATTTGATACCAGCAAAGCAGACGTCGGGGATGCCATCATGGAGATAGAAGATCCGGGCGAGTTGCATGACTGGCAGCAATCGATCTGGGGAAGGATTGTTATTGAAGGGAATGAGTACGTGGTACTGATTGGTGAAGATTGCTCCTTCTTCAAGGTGGAGATTGAGCAGTTCGTAAACCTCCCTGGGGTAGAGACAGAGTTTCCCGAGATGATAACGGATGTTGTCAGTGAAGACCTCGGTGGGTGTGTCATCGATAACAAGTTCTACCTCTTCGGCGGAACGAAGTCGGATGAATCGGGATCGGCAAAGGCATGGATGTTTGATCCCGGCGCCGTGAGCGGCGATGAGTGGGCATCCATCTCTGATATGCCCTTCGGCGTAAAATCTCCACGTGTAGAATCGGTGGGTGACCGGGCATATATAATAGGCGGTCTGACCTCCGGATACATGTACAAGGAGATATTTGAATACGATCCGGCTGACGATACGTACACCAGGAAGGTTGACCTGCCATGCCCCACTTACAAGCACGATACCGCTGTTTTTGACGATCAGATAGGGGTATCTTACGGATACTCCTGGGGAACCAGGGAAGAAGGCAGATATGGGTTCCGGATGCACCCCCCTCATCTGGTGCTTTACTCACCACTCTACGATGACACGGTACAGGACACCACAGGTACCGAGTCGGTCAGCGGGAAGAAGATGAATCTCAATATTGGTTTGCCTGATCCGGACCACATCACTGGAACAGAGCAGACGATTGCCATAAACTGGATGGCATCCACAAGCTCCACCCGTGGAGTTGCTTATTTCAGGGAAGTAGGTGCGGTGGACTGGGATTGTGCCAATGCGAGAGGGGCGTCATATCAACAGGTCTTTAGCGAGGCAAAGGCTTATACCGCAACTCTGACCGGCTTGAAGCCGGGAACCGGGTACGAGTACTATGTAGTCTCCGAGGGCGAGGGCGAGGGCACAGAGGAAGTGCAATCCGAGACTTACATCTACAAGACCCAGCCTGAAGAAGGTGATAGCTTCCAGTTTATTGCTTATGGTGACTCCAAAGCTCAATATGACGTTCTGCACGAGCTGAACTGTCAGATTCTGGAAGAAATACAGGTAATCACCGGTGGCAACGGTAACGGTACCAACAGTACCAACGGCGCATTCGTGTTGCAGCTGGGTGATTTTGGTGCTTATGCAGCCATGAGCGAATGGGAATCATGGTTCGATTACGGATTTAACGGTTGTCAGTGCACCAAAGAGATGGCTGCCAGCTACGCTTTTGTGCCGGTGCATGGAAATCATGAATACCTTGCACCATCCTGGTTCAACACCTTTGAGATGCCCAGGACCAGTATAAGTGGATGGCCAGACCTCAACAATGCGGGATACGATGAACGGTGGTACTCTTTTAACTATGGCTCTACTCACATAGCGGTGATCACAACCGGCGAGTATACTGGCGAGGACTGGTACCAGACCCAGCTGGAATGGTTGAATGCGGATCTGAATAGGGCAAAAGCTCTGAAAGATGCAGGAAATATAAGCTGGGTCATAGTTGCGATGCACCATTCACCCTTCACATCCGGAGACCACTTCCCTGATCAGGGCGACTACGGTCTCTTTGAGGAAGGCTCTTACGTGGACGTGATCGACTCAAGCGATGCAGTGGACGTGGTGCTTGCAGCCCACGATCACGACTATGAGCGCTCAAAGATGATCAAGGGTTTCCGCTGGACCGAGGAAGCTGAAGGGACAGAAGAACCTGCATTCTACAGGCTGGATAACGCAAGCGTGGTTGCGGAATCGGGACGATTCGGATCTGCCAACCAGGGCAACGGAACCGTATGGTTGACATTGGGCGGTGCCGGGGCAGGACAGAGGGACATGCAGGAACTTGATGACCTTGGTGACTCGTCATGGATCGCATTCCGTAAACCGGACCCGGCTATGGGAGAAGACGCCGAGACCAACCCCTGTTTCCACTACAGTGTGATTACTGTAACACCGGATGTACTGGAGATTGCGGTCTACGAGAAGGATATTTCATATCTTCCTAACTGGACCGGTGCCGACGACGACTTTGAGGGTTTGCTGGACTGTGTAACCATATATGGTCCGACCTGACCCTCTTATTTTTTTAATAATAGGAGATGATGAAAATGAATAAAAAAGCATTTATGCTGGCGGCAATCGCTCTTCTCGCGATTGTGATGCACGTACAGACCACATTTGCATGGGGGATAGGAGCGTCCCCTGACCGAATCAATTGCGGGATTCTGATGACTGGCGACGGACCAGCAAAGAGTCTCTACGTCATCAACACATGCGAGGAGGTTGAGCGAATCGTTGTTGCAACAGAGGCATTCGCAAATATTACCGAACTATCTGCTTCCGAATTCATATTGAATCCGGAAGAGCGCAGATCGATCAATGTCACGATGGTCATCCCATCCGATTTTGAAGAAGGGAATCATTCCGGAAGCATGCTTATCACAGGTTTTCCGGGTGCGTCAACAGGTCTTGACATCGGAGCATCTGTCAGGATACCTGTTGAATTTTCTGTTGAGAGGAAACCAGTCCCATTAATGGTTAGCGGAATTGCCATCCTTGGTTGCGTATGTTTGATGATCGCACTCCTTGTTTATGTCAGAAGATGAAGATGAGGCTCACATTTATCGTACTACTCCCCCTGCTTCTGCTGCTGACACCAGCGCTCGCCGCAGCAAACGAATGCCCGGACGACGATCTCAACACCGATGTTGAATGGGTAGGAAGTGGCAGCGTAAGCCTCGCGTGGGGCAGGACGTACGAGTTTGAGGCAAATGACGAAAATTACACCCTGCGGGCTGACGATTTCGATTCCAATCTGAACGCATCAGCCATATCTATCGAAAAGGATGGGGGTGTGCGGAAAAATATCCTGCACACCAACCTGTTGTCTGATGACAGTTGGTTCGACTGGGATTCTGAGATAAAGGTGGAACTGGCCGATATAACCATGGATGCACATAAAACCCCATCAGCGCACCTTAAATTTTATCGCAGAGGACTTCCAGAGTTTGATATTGATATCGATGTAACCTCCGAGGATTTCGGTGAGCTTCACGTATCCTCGGACCGGTATCTTCCTGAAAAAGAGAAGACAATCACGATCGATGTCAGAAATACGGGTGATGCATGGATAGAGAATGTTGACATCCTCCCCGCTCTGAAGAGCGAGGAATCTTTCCTGATTCATTGATTCATCCATTGATGACATCTCCAACAGGCTCCTCCCGTCT
>CBDUQO010000117.1:0-7108 GCA_965369365.1 uncultured Methanosarcinales archaeon | reverse complement strand
TGGGCAACCTCTTTATAAGCATTGGTCACTGCAACTCAAGATACCAGAGAGCCACTTTTTTGTAAATGGAAATGGTGCGTAGGTTGACCAAACGCTATAGTGCATATACCATAAAAAAAATAAAAAGAATCAGCAGAGAATCCATCCCTGCTGAAAGAATCGCATCTTCACCTATTACTTATTCACCGACAAAATCGCTCGGCTTTGGTATTCCTGGCTTCAAGCCCTTCCGGGTCCTGATCTGTTTCACGATTTCAGGCAACAAGTTCCGTGGGACCGGCTCAAATCCGGCAAACTCCGTACTCCAGAGCGCTCTTCCTTCGGTTGCAGATCGAAGATCGCCTGCAAACCCGAACAACTCTGCAACCGGTGCCTTTGATTCGATATCTGTGACGTTACCTTCCTGCGTCATGTTCAGTATCGCACCTCTCCTGCCTTGGATCTCTGAGATCGCGCCACCCATCTGATCCTGCGGTATCTGGATAAAGACCTTTTGGTACGGTTCGAGCAGTGTCACATCAGACATCAGGATTCCTGCCTGGACCGCCTGCCGCACAGCCGGGATCACCTGAGCGGGACCGCGATGCACAGCGTCCTCATGCAGCTTGACATCGACCAGCATCAGCTTGATGCCCTGACTCGGCTCTCTTGACATCGGACCCGCGGTTGTTGCCTCTTCAAATCCCTCGATGATCAGTTCCATCGTCTCGCGCAGGTACTGGACACCTTTTGTCATGTCGATCAGCATATTCGTATCTGATATCGCAACGATGCTCTTTGCCTCGTCCTTGTCCATGCCCGCCTCGATCAGTTTATCCCGCCGTTCGACCTTGTCCATGCGCATACCAATCTCGCCTGATTTGATCATGTCAACAACCTCCTGCGCAAGCGGCGAAACCTTGATGTAGAACCGATTGTGCCTGTTCGGCGACTTTCCTTCTACAGGTCCTGCACTGCCGGTCACAGTCTCGCGGTACACAACGATCGGCTCGGATGTGGTGATCTCAACACCCTTGTCTCTTTCGATCCGGTGAGATACAATCTCAAGGTGCAGTTCACCCATTCCCGAAAGCAGGTGTTCGCCGGTCTCCTCGTCGATCTTGACCCGCAGCGTCGGATCCTCCTTTGAGACCTGTCTTAAGACCTCAATCAGCTTCGGAAGATCCCGCATGTGCTTGGCTTCGACGGCTACCGTGACCACTGGCTCGCTTGCGTGTGTGATCACCTCAAACGGAGTCATGTCCCGAAGTGATGCGGCTGTGCTGCCCACGATTGCATTCTTAAGTCCGGTTACCGCTGCAATGTTCCCTGCAGGGATTATATCAACCTCGAGCCGCTCAGGACCCATGAACACACCCACCTGCTGGACCCGGTCAGGGCTTGACACGCCTGATATGTACAATTCCTGACCACGGCGAAGCGTTCCGCTGAAGAGCCTACCTGTTGCGATCTCGCCTGCGTGTGGGTCTCTTGTGATCTTAGTTACCATAAGTGCAACATCGCCGTTCGGATCGCACCCGGTCATCTGCATCCCGATATCGGAATCGGCATCTCCATGCCAGATCACAGGAACCCGGCGTTTCTGGGATACAAGCGGGTTTGGCAGGTGCCTGATCACCATGTCGTTTAACACCTCGTGAAGTGGACATTTCCGGGCAAGCTCCTTCATATTACCTTCAATGCAGTAGTCATATACTTCTTTAAAGCTTATCCCACTCTTTTTCATGTAAGAAACACTGATAGCCCAGTTATAAAGCGCGGATCCGAACGCAACATTTCCTGCTGATGCATCAAGTCGCCATTCCTTGTATTTTTCCTCGCTCATCCCTTTGATCAGTTTATTTACATTATCAATAACTTTCCCAAGTTTGATCTGCATACTCTGGGCATCGACCTGCAGTTCATTGATCAACCGGTCTACCTTGTTGATGAAAAGCACAGGTGTAACATTCTCTTTTAGCGCCTGCCGAAGCACGGTCTCAGTCTGTGGCATCGCGCCCTCGACTGCATCGACGACTACGATCGCACCATCGACCGCTCGCATCGCGCGTGTCACATCACCTCCAAAATCGACGTGCCCGGGAGTGTCTATCAGGTTAATTAAGTATTCATCGTCGTCGAATTCGTGCACCATCGAGACGTTTGCGGCATCGATCGTGATGCCTCGTTCCTGTTCTTCCTCATCGAAGTCCATAAAGAGCTGCCTGCCCGCCAGTTCCTTCGAAATCATGCCTGCGCCTGCAAGTAGGTTGTCTGTGAGCGTGGTCTTGCCATGATCGATGTGCGCAACGATACCTATGTTCCGGATGTTTTCGGGACGACCCATCAGGTCACGGACCCGTTCAACCATTTTTTTCTTCGTACCCATATATCTTACCTCTAATTAAAATTGTTAGATTATCATTACTTTAGGATTTCAGCAATATTAAGCATTGTTATAGCGGACCCCTGGTCAATCGTACTATCCTCATCGCGAGGTGCGCGGCATTCTTGCCATTATCTATCCCGACACATGCTACCGGTACACCGGGCGGCATCTGCACAATCGAGAGCAGTGCATCAAGTCCGCCAAGTTTCTTGCTCACAGGCACTCCAATCACCGGTTTATCGGTCTTTGAGGCAATGACGCCAGGAAGCGCCGCCGATAACCCTGCAATTGCAATAAATACAAGTGCATCGCTCATTTTGAGATAATCTGCCAGTTTTTCAGGATCCCGATGCGCGGATATGACCTGAAGATCGTATTTCTCGCCAGACTCATCCAGGACTCCGGTTACCTGATCTGCAATCGGCATATCAGACTTTGATCCAAGAATTATCGCAATTCGCGACATTCAAGGCAGGTTCCCTTCGCCGCTCAGCTCATGCTGGCGTTCGATGTTCATCCGGATCAGGACCTCAAAGATATCTCTAATTGACCCGGTATCAAGATTCAGTTCGGTTGCAAGATCGATGGCTCGATTGAGAACGACATGGTTCTGTTCCTTATCCAAAATACCAGTCCCTTCTACCTTTTTTAACTCGAGAACCGTACCCGCAAGGTCGGTGCGTTCTGCGATCAGTTTTGCGATACCTCCATCGAGTTCTTCGATCCTTTTCCTGACATCTGATAGTTCCATACAGTTACCTCGGTCTGTGTTTATGCATGCGCATCTCTTACTTGTTAGATATTTTCCATTCATACCTGTAACTCTATAACTCTTTTGTCTGGCTGTTACACGTATTCCCTGAGTTCTGATCGTATCGGCGTGAATGACAATTCAACATTATTTTACTGTTATATATGATAAATCAATAGCTTTATATGGTATAACTGTGTGCTATAACCAACAACACTGATCGAGGTGATTAAAATGGAGAAGAAAATAGAGAAAAGAGAGAAAAGAGAGATACGAAAAGACGAGCGAGCGGTCTCTCCGGTGATCGGAACCATCCTGATGGTCGCAATCACCGTGATGCTGGCATCAATCGTCGGTGCACTATCGTATGGGATGGGCAGCAGCATGTCCCCGATGCATATAGTGGTGGTGACTGCTGATAGACTGAACTCGACGGCGATTGATTTCACTTATGCCGGCGGACCAAGTGCCGACTTTGTGCAGTACCTGAACGTGACCGTAGATAGAGACCCGGTGGATACCACGCCAAATTCGCAGCCTGCGGTTGGTTCGACGTGGACCTATAATTCTGACACAGCACGCTCCAGCCGGAATCATGTGATCGCGGTCGCCACGTTTGGCGATGGTAGCGCGCAGGTTGTTCTCGATACGTTCGTGTGAGCAACCGCGCCCCCTTTTTTTCCGGCTCTCCGATATGTTGCATGAGTGTATGGTATGAATGGATAAGCTAAAAATATCCCGCCCGGTGCATACTGTGGCAGCAAAACCCATTAAATAACAGCAGACACTTTGCAGCGCATATAACCCCCACATTTATCGTCAGAAACGCCATAAAATGCAAATCATATCTTCTCGATTCCGTAAAATCGCTTATAATTCTCTATTGCGCGCTTTCCTTGATCGGGATACTCACCCAACAGAAAATCCAGGAATTCGTCTCTTGATACACAATCCTTTGTGAACAAAAGGAGTTTTCTTACCAGTCTCTGTGATTTTTTGTTTTCAGTCGGAATTTCAAATGATAAGCAAACATCGTACATCGAAAAGCATGCCCTCCGCAGAATTGGCGAGATCGAGCCTATCAGAACGCCGTCTTCAAGTTCGATGTATGCCGGGACGCCTGCCCTGTGTATGCGACCTGGATCGGTCAATCCATCAAAATCACTATACGAATGCAGTTCAAGATAGATTTCCGGCTTTATATCATTGATAGCAGCGATCACGTCCGTGCCATAGCCTCCGTGGTCGTAGTATCGGTCATCAAGGGTGCTGATGTAAGCACGGTCTGTAAGTTTTGGAATAATCACAAGCGACCCCGTGGTAGGTGCGTCCAGCGATTCAAGTATTGCAGACGTGTCTTTCCATTCATCGCCGTGCAACCCTCCGATGAACAGCCGTTTCGGATCGCCGTTGCCGAGTGTGATTCGTCTTACCATGCGCAATCTTGCCATCCGCTCTTGCATTCACTCAATCATTCACCACGGATTGTTTGTGTTTTGGTAGATAGGTAGATATTCCTGTTGTTTATGTGTGTTTAGCTGAGGCGAAAAAACCACAGGTTACTTGAGCACGTACTTTCACTATTTTATTATTCGGTTAGCTGAACACGTACGTTTGTTCGCATGCTTCTTTCCACGCATAAATCTCATTACACCAAAGACCAAAGAGTCATACGATCATCATGGCAAGAGAAGTGGCAATCATAGGAATCGGGTGCACTGCGTTCGGAGAATTCTGGGATCGGTCGTTCCGCGATATCATTGTGGAGGCAGGCGTTGCGGCGATCGAGGATGCCGGCGTGCAGGGCGAGGAGATCGACGAATTCTTTGTTGGAAACATGAGCGCGGGCAGGTTCGTGGAGCAGGAGCACATATCTTCGCTGATCGCTGATTACGCAGGTCTTGCGTCCATGCATGTGCCGTCCACTCGTGTGGAGGCTGCGTGTGCATCCGGCGGGCTTGCCCTCAGGATGGGCGCGCTCGCGATTGCATCAGGACATGCGAATATTGCGATCGTGGCTGGCGTTGAGAAGATGACTGATGTGAGCATGCAGGCGGCAACCGATATGCTTGCAGCCGCGGCTGACCGTGAGTGGGAGGGTTTTGCTGGCGCAACATTCCCCGGACTCTACGCGATGATCGCACGCAGGCATATGCACGAATACGGGACCACGTCCGAGCAACTCGCGTCCGTAGCGGTGAAGAACCACCACAATGCAACGATGAACCCAAAAGCGCAGTACAGAAGCGAGATAACCGTCGAGGCGGTGCTGCGATCGGCTATGATCGCTGATCCGCTGCATATGCTCGATTGCTCGCCGATCACAGACGGCGCGGCTGCTGTGGTGCTTGCGCCAATGGATGTTGCAAGAAAGTACACCGACACGCCGATTCGCATCAGGGCAACCACGCAGGCATCTGACACCATTGCCATACATGATCGGTCTGACATTACCACGCTTGCCGCAACGACGGTGGCTGCATCCCGCGCATACAAGATGGCGGGGTTGACTGCAAAAGACATTGATTTCGTGGAGGTGCATGACTGCTTCACGATAGCAGAGATATGTGCGATTGAGGATCTCGGGTTCTTTCCGAAAGGAACTGGTGGACCGGTGACTGAGGACGGGATCACCGCAATCGATGGCGATCTTCCTGTGAATCCGTCAGGCGGTCTGAAAGCGTGCGGGCATCCGGTGGGCGCAACCGGCATCAAGCAAGCCGTAGAGGTCACGACACAACTGCGCGGCGATGCGGGCAAGCGGCAGGTTGCAGGCGAGGTCGGACTGACGCACAACGTTGGCGGTTCAGGCGGCACCGCAGTGGTGCATATCCTTTCAAGGTGACCGAAAGGTGCGTGTTTGGATAATCACGATTACATAGATTTCCACGAGAAAATGTGGAGCGGTAGGATACGAAATGCAAACATGTCATCGATATCTTGTACGCACCATCATCCTCTCGTGTCATTCATCAGGGGACGCGTGATTTCACGATAAAAAAACTGTTGGAAATAGACCGGATTCCCGGTATACGCGTCAAAACCAGAGTAGAGCTATTTTTGGTAGATGACCGCTATGACTGGTTGTTTGAATACCTGAGATACCGGAGAGTCCCGTGCATCATACAGTGTCATGGAGGATGCGGTCCCGGAGGATGCGTTAACTGCACACAAAAGGTTATTCGGATGTGCCAAACAAAGTATCCGCAATGAACCCCTCTGCAAAGACCCGGTCCAAAGCGATCTCAGTTACGGTGGTCACCAGAGGCAAGTACGGAAAGCGTGCGATCCGGACGATTCAAGAGAAGACTGGCTTTGAGGTAACCGAGGTCACCATCCCGGCAGACCTCCCGGATTTTATCGAGGATACTGCACCATACACCCGGGACGCGGCACATGCGCTGACGTCTGATCTGGTCATCATCTTTGCCCTGCATCCCGACCTCACGCCCGCCTTTGCCAGATGTGCCGCAGAATCCGGAGCAGGTGCAATCATCGTGTCAGGAAACGACACAGCAGAACTCCGGAAGATCGCATCAACATATCAGACACCGATTCACGCTGACGAGATCTGCTGCTCGCTTGTGCCGTGTAACGATCCGGTGATCGACGAATTCACATCGGTTCTTGGAATGCCGGTCTTCAGGATCTCGGTGGAGGGTGGGCTCGTGTCAGATGTTGAGGTTATACGAGGTTCGCTGTGTGGTGCAAGCTGGTGGGTGGCATCGCAGCTACCCGGCACGCCAGTTGTGGACGCCCCGGCAAAAGCGGGGTTGCTTGCAGGGCATTACCCATGCCGTGCCGTGCGTGGCACACGCGGCGGAATCCACCGGTCGTCAGAGATCCACAAAAAAGCGGTCGATGCCGCGCTGGAGGATGGTAATGAGGGGTTGCCAAACCTGCAATGAAAAGGGCGCGCGTAACCGTCCCCTGTTTTTTTTTGCGTTCGATCAACTTTTATACGAACATAGCGCAGGTTACCGCAGTGA
>CBDUQO010000116.1:0-7175 GCA_965369365.1 uncultured Methanosarcinales archaeon | reverse complement strand
AAACCGCTATCAGTAAAAATGATGAGGAATTAACATGTACGTGCGGAATGTCAGGTATAACAAACGATTTTGCGGGAAATCTTTCGTGGTCAACCGATGTATTATAGTTCACGAGGTCGATTTTAAGGTAGGTCATGAAACTTACGACTATCCAGGTTGAGATTTTAACGACACTTATCAGTCTTTTCCGCAAGAAGGGGGGTGCAGTGAAGGGTGATGAGCTTGCTGTTATGATTAATCGCACTTCAGGTACTGTGAGGAATCATATGCAGGCGTTAAGGGCACTTGGGCTGGTAGAGAGTGTACCCGGACCAAAAGGAGGCTACCGCCCGACAAGCCAGACTTATGATGCTATTCACATCACCAATCTGCCGGGCATGACCAAAACACACATATATCGTAACGGTAAGCTTGTGAATGATGTAACTGCCTGTGAAATCTCGTTTACGACCGTCCAGGACCCGAAAACGTGCAATGGCAGGGTCAAGGTTCTGGGCGACATCCGCAAGTTCCATGACGGCGACATCATCAAAATCGGACCAACGCCAAACAACAAACTCGTGATCAGGGGAAAAGTCATCGGGCGGGATGATACAAGAAACATCCTTGTTTATGCGATTTCGGAGGTTATCACCCTGCCAAAGAGGCGCATCAGGGAGTGGGTCAGCAACAACCGTACCACGGTTGAGGTAGATACTACGGTAAAGGTGGCTGCGTACACCCTTCTGAAACAAGAGATTGCTAGCGCGCCCGTGATGGATAACAATACTATCGTTGGCATTGTGACATTGACTGATATTGTAAGCGCTTTGCTCGCCGGATCCATCAACCAGAAGGTGTGGAATATCATGTCAGGGGACGCAATCTCGATTGACGGCGATGCATCGATCTCAAGTGTTGCGAAACTCTTTGACCAGCACCAGGTCAACAACATCGTCGTGGTTGTAAATGGAACACCGTATGGTGTCGTATCAAAAAAAGATATACCCCATGACCGGACAACCATCGGCGAATCGATAATCGCGCCCACGATGAGCGCTTAATAACATGGTGCACCCTGGATATTAGATTACCATGCTGCATAGATGGGGCGCTCTTCAACATCTGCAACCATCACGCCACCAAGTTCGGAGTGTAACACAGTTCGTACTCGTCCTGCACCACCGGCGATCAGCTGGATGCGCGCCATCTGTGTTTCCCGCTCTTCATAGAAGAGATCGTTTCCCTGAATCACACTGTGCATGATAATATCAATCTGCTGCACTCTGGCGATGACTCCGGTTGTGCCGGTAGTAATATCACTTTGGTTGGTCGGTGACACGAAGACCGGATCGCCGACAGTGACGTGCAGTACGGAAACAAAATTATGTGGGCTTCTGATCTCAATGGTACGCAGTATACGGTTTTCAAGATCACGCATCGCGTTATGTGACATTCCGGACAGTACAACACATTTCATTGTGAATCACCCATACATTGAGAGTGGATTTGGAGTTCCCACCTCAGGTTCTACCGTATTTCTGATATCCTCTGCGAGTTTCTGCATCTCAAGTTCGATCTGTCCTGCCTCCCTGACCAGTTTTTCGGTATCGATCGAGAGGTTGTACAGATCGTTTAAGACCTTGATCACGGCAACCGCAGCAAGCGGATCCGGATTTTGGCTATGAGTACTTCCAAGCAGGCTGATCGCAGGAAAGTTACGTGAAGCACATTCGGTCACGATGCTGCCCGCAATTCCGGAGATCGTGCCCATCTGAAAGATTTCAACAAATTTTTTGATGTTTTCAATCCCCTCGTCCGTTGTCGCTGCACCAAACACGGTATGCCCCTCCGTCTCCAGTGGGATGCCGGCAACTGCGACGACCTCGCGGGCATTGATTGATACTGCCCAGTCGATGAGCGATTTACTCACGATATATGCAATACTCGGGTGGATCGGGATATCTGAAACCACCACGATCAGCTCGTTCTTGGCGCTTTCATATATTCGCACCGGCATGTTCACCCGCCCGTCAAGCAGCATCGCAACCGGTGGGAAGTACTTTGAATGGATCGTACCTAAATAGTCCATATCAAGTTCATGTATAATCTGTTGAGTTGCAATGGTCCCCACGAGTCCAACGCCGGGAAAGCCTTCTATGACTACGGGGTTGCGCGACTTGGGTTTTCTTGCAATCACGTCCACTTCCATGTCCGGTGCCATAATTGAAATAGTCGGGGCGCGTGTAGATAAAGATTGTGATCGCCCGGGGGTGTCGCATTATGTGGTGTTGGGGTTACATCCTCGTCGGTGGTGTGGTCGTATAAACCCAAATATAGTATAAAACCTCATGAATGAATCTCGCTCTTTGGCAGATAACATTTAATCTGTGCCCATTCGTGAAATCTGTGGCTAATAAAGGCGTTTAGCCACAGATGAACACTGATTTTACAGATTTTACCTAACAACTCAATTGAACAGCTTCGTGGAATCCCATATAACCCCGGATGACGTGACAGCCCCGAATCGCATGATGAGTTTTCCAGACATACGTTTAATAATAAATACGTTCAAAAAGCACACTTCATCGGCGGGAATGCGCCCGCAGGGATGTGACTGCGAAAAAGGCAGTTGAACCATAAAATAGGTGAATTTGTAAATGACAAGATCCTTTTACACATATATCAGAGATGCATGGAAGAATCCTGACAAGACCTACGTACACGACCTCAGGTGGCAGCGGCTTCAGGAATGGCGCAAGGACCGAAGCGTGATTCGGATCAGGAGACCAACACGGCTTGACCGCGCACGTGCGCTTGGCTACAAGGCAAAGCAAGGTATCATCATCGTTCGCGCGAAAGTGCGGCGCGGTGGCAGGCGCAAATCAAGATACATACGCGGGCGCCGGACAAAACGCATGGGAATGCACAAGATAACGCCGCGAAAGAGCATACAGTGGATCGCTGAAGAGCGCGTAAGCAGAAAATATCCAAACATGCAGGTTTTAAACTCCTATTGGGTCGGAGAAGATGGAAAACACAAGTGGTACGAGGTTATACTGGTCGATCCGAACCATCCGGTGATTAAAAAAGATCCGCACCTGAAGTGGATATGTAATGTCCGCGGCAGGGCAGAACGCGGCTTAACAAGCGCCGGACGAAAGGGGCGGGGTCTGCGCACGCGCGGCAAAGGCACAGAAAAGACGCGACCAAGCATCGGGTCACATCTGGGTAAGCGAGGTAAATAGAATCGTTTTATAACTTGCTACAGGTACTGAAAAAAAGCGCCGCCATCTCGAGAATCCGGGGGTGGGTTTCTATTGGACGGGGTCATCCCGATACCAAATTAACTCGCCCCCGGATTTTCAAACGGCGCTCCTTGATTTAAGTACACATTCCTACCCACCCCGGACGCGGGCATTCCCTTACTCCATCCACTTCTTCCACAGTTCCAACCTGCAGCGGAGTTTTGTGCTTTCGGTTGCGAAAACTTAAAAACACATTGCACACTATTTTATTATATAATGTGGGTGAGGATCATCCTCGTAGCACTCATGATATTCGTAACCTGCACACCGGCAGCAGGCGATCGGTGCGAAGAGGATGTATGGATATGTCAGGGCGTATACGTGATCAATCTGAGCGAGCGCGTTATTATCGATGATTACACCATAAAACTGCGAGATATCAGCAATAACAGCGCGATGCTGGTGCTATACAAGAACAAGCAGTTCATCGACCGGTATAACATGTCAGAAGGCAACACCGAAACGTATTTCGATCGATTCCGGATAACGCTCAGTCGGCTTGAGAACGAGTCGGTAACGGTCATGCCTTACATGTACGGCAAGGAGCGGCTATGGGTGCAGGAGGATGCAGTCAACCTATTGGTCGGCGAGAATTACACCACTGGCGATTATCAGATCCATGTCACCAGTTTTACCGACAAATCCGTGAATCTGAGTATTGATAAGGGATGTATCTCTCTTGCTTCGGACATGTTTGACGTCGGGGACTCACATATATATGATGGATCGATGAAAGTGTGTGTCAGGTATTTACAGGACGATTATTGCATACTTGAGACATACCATCCATTAATGCCATCTCTGGACATAGATATCGACGTAAACGACCTGTACCAGCCAGACCAGATGATTGAGTGTGGTATAACCATTCGGAATGGCGGTGTTTCGGTCCGAAACGTTCTTCTTGATGTGCAGGTTAGCATTAAGCCTGATACCAGTAGTGATGTGGTTTTTAACGAGACGTTTCGGGAGAATTTCTCGATATGGTATCAAGCGATCCACTCGAGTGATATCTGCAATCTGACGATTTATCCGCCGGTACTGCCGTACCCATCCAACATATCGATTGTTGCAAGTGTAAGCGGATATATCTGGAACGGTGATAATTATTCGACCAATTATACCCGGGAAACCCGGATAACTCCGTATATTCTCGCCTGGAAATCGGTCACGCCCGATGAACTGACCGTGCCGGAATCTGCGACGGTCGCCATCACCGTCAGGAATCTCAGGGGCAATGGCACAGATATCGAACTCGCTGATACAGTCCCCGACGGGTTTGTGATCGAAAATGAAAACGGTAATACAAGCGATGTTGGAATCGTTCCTGCAATCGGGTGGGTTTTTCGGCTGGAGCCGCACAGTTTCATGAATGTTACTTATCAGGTGGCTGCAAGGAAAGTCGGGACATTTGAGGTTCCTGCGTGCATGGCATCGTACGAGGGGTACACCATATCATCGTATCCGGGCAGCACCATCACGGTGCATGGACCTGTGATCACGGCAGAGAAGGTCTTGCTTGCGACGCGTGATGAGCATACCAGACAGGTGGTAATCCGCATCGAGAATGGGGGTGACCGTGCAGCCGACATCGAATTTGTCGATGAGGTTCCACCTGGCATAACAGTGATCGGCGGCGATACGGCTGGAAAAGTGCGGATCCTGCCCCATGATGCGTACAATCATTCGTATGTCATCCAGTTTGAGGATTTGGGCTCGCTGTCACCGGCGGTTGTCCGGTTCACGGATGATTACGGCACCAATGGAACCGTGCGATCAAATTCGGTCGGCGGCACGGCAGACGCGGATGCGGTGGATGAGGTAGATGAGGTGGATGATGCGGGAGTGGGCGGGGGTGTTGGGGGTATGGAATGCGGAGGTGCGGACAGAATATCTGTGCCGGCGGATGCCCAGACAGCGACAATCAGCCGCTGTGGGCTTGCCATGTTACTGATACACATCTTTATATTGTTTGCCTGCATATTTTTAGTACCGATCGTGGTAGGATATCTGATACTGCGAAATACAGAGTAAGGGGGCGAGAACATGCTACTAATATCTATAATATTATATTTATTATATACTGCGCTCGTGCTTATACTCCTGATCCGGCTCTCGTCGTTCATTGCAGCAATCCTGCTGCTTGGTATCCCCCTGGTTCTTGTTCTGGCACTCCCTACCCAGTCGGTCGCTTTCCTGTCCTATCAACATGCAGTGCTTGGAGACGGGCTGATACCAATCAACAACCTCCACATACTGCTATTCATCTGGTCAGCGCTGCTCGCAGTCATTTTGTACACCGAATTTATCACATGGTATCTCGTACGCGGGGAAGGGGATGACGCGGGCGCAGAGAGTGCGGGAGCAGGCGCTCCTGAGGCTGATGAGCATGTGGCAGATGACCTGGCTGGCAGCGATGAACCGGTTGATGCGCCCGGAACCGAAGATATGGGGATTGGGCTGGATGATGCGTCCGGATTTCCCGACGAGCCGCTGATTGGTGATGATGGCGGGTTTCCGGAAGATTTCGGGATGGGCGAAGAGTCCAAACTAGAGGATTTTGACGGATTTCCCGGTTGAAAGAGTGTTTTCTTAAGTAGGGGTTTTGGGCACATTAGACCTGGTGCGACTATGGGTTGCGGGTTGCCTCATATCGGTTTACACAGTAACTTCGTGAACATGCTCAATATTGTGTGGATCGCCCCCTGTTTTGACCCCGCGCAACATAAAACGTGAACAGGGCTTCTGATGACCGCCCTCCGGAAAACCCGGATGGAGTCGTGAAGACTGTGACAACCGACGGCAGACCGGTCTACAGGGAAGGTATGTTTCCTGATGATGCTCTTGTCGAGGACTTGTTGCAAAGATACTATTTTCCGCATCACGAACGGCTGGGGGATTTTCTGGGAAGTCGCGACATCAAACTGGCTCTCGACTGCCACAGTATGCTAAAGCGTTCGCCTGCGGCAAGCGATCGCCCAGGGGAGTCAAGACCGCTGATATGCCTTAGCAACCGGGGCGACAGGGACTGGATGCCCGTACGTGGGCGGGGTCATGCAACCTGCCCTCCCGAATGGATACGTGCTCTTGCAGAATCGCTCGGGCAGGCGTTCGCTGGTGGTGGCAGGGTTGCGATAAACGATCCGTTCGCGGGCGGGTACATCTCGCAGTATCATTACGAACGGAGTGGTATACCGTGGATTCAGATCGAGATCAAACGCAAGCTCTACCTGAACGAAACGTATTTTGATCAGGAGCGATTGAGGGTGGATCGGAGGATCATTCGGGAATTAAAAGAGAATATCTGATGCTATTGTACGATTCTCAACTGTGCTCTGATCTTCCTCGTTTTCAGGCGTTTTGACACATCCCCCGCTTGATGTTTGTATCATCCACCCAGCCATTAAAGGAGGTCTATTATATCTCGAAACTTCATCTATGGATGAATATAGGGGAATAATGCAATTTTATTAGAGGAATGTACTTTTAAATGGTGGACTTATACCCAACTTCCATAAGGTTAGATGTGGCAAAGTTATTTATTCTAAGAATCTAATGAGGTATGACTTTAGAGGTAAGAGAATGTCTACGGAAAGAGACCTGATAAAAGAGGCATATAGCAGGGAAAATGCATGGGGCATATCCACTGCCATCGACATCCACGGATGCAATCCTGCAAAAGTACAGGATGAAGCCACTATAAAGCGGTTCATCTATGAATTGTGTGAGTTTATCAAGATGAAACGATATGGGGATTGCATGGTTGTGCGTTTCGGAGAGGGAGAGATGATCGGGTATTCGGCAGTTCAGTTGATCGAGACATCCCTCATATCTGCGCACTTTGTGGACGCATCCTCTGCGGGGTACATCGACATATTCAGTTGCAAA
>CBDUQO010000115.1:0-7289 GCA_965369365.1 uncultured Methanosarcinales archaeon | reverse complement strand
GTGGATTTCTGAGTACCGCCTGCATCACCGCACCTGCGATACCAAGACCGATGCCCGCTATGATACCGAGGAAGATTCTGGGGAGTCTGAGATTCCAGACGCAGACATCCGCAAGCCATGTCGACTCGTGTATGTGAAGCTCGCCGTTCACCTCTTTGACCTTGAAATCCTTGACTCTGTAATCCGAATCTATATCGCCGCTGATTTTTACGTTTATCTTCTCGGCATCCCGTTCATCGGGTGTGATTTCGACTTTGTTGTCGCCTTCACCAGTAATAGTGATTTTACCATCCCCCGTTTTGATGATCTCCGCACTTTGCACCCAGACGATGCCGTATTCAGCTATAAGGTATTGTTTGAGTTTCTCACTATCGCTTCCCGGAACATCATCCAATGTGAATAGATATTTTGACTCGAACGTATTCGGGAACGGTTTTCTGAGTATCGATGAATAAGCGTCCCAGACCGAGAGGTCTGCAGACCCGAGCGATGTGGAGACTCCCGTTATACCAACGATCAGGACTATGAAGAGGAAGATAAAGAATATCTTCCTTCCGATAAATTTCTTGTACTGCGCCCGGATCTCGTCCGCGGTTACTGTAGACTTCTGCCCCTCCATGATCGCCACACCCTATATCTTCACCCGGTCACCCAGTGAATCAGGGCGTCCTGCGATTTCCATTCGAGATACTGTTCTCCGGTCTCTTCTATTATCCGGTCAGCTACATACTCCTGAATTGCATCCTTCTGGTCATCAGTCATTTCGGAATCGATCTCGAGATACTCCTTCCACCGGTTATATAGGTCGTCCATGCTTGTTATGTGCTTCTTCGCACACGCGTTCAGCATCTCGATATTCGGATGCAGTCCGATCTCTCTTAGTACCATGTACAGGCAGGAGTAGTCCGGATACGCGGGCGCAGGTTTTCCGTGTATCCGCGCCCATAACCTCGAATGGTCCTGGGAATTGATGTTGTGCGATCCGCCGGTCAGGAGATGGACCGAGCCACTTGAGATCTCATCCATCTTTCTGAGTGAGTGGTGCAGGTCTGTTATGTAGTACAAAGCGTGAGAGCAGATGACTGCGTCGTATTTCCCGCAATTGATCTTGAGTAATTCAGAGGTTGTGACATCCTCCCACCGCCTGTTGATGTACTCGATGTTTGTGAGCCCCTCGTCTTCCGCCTTCTTTTGCAGGATATCAAGCATCCCCTTGGATGGTTCGACTGCAACGACCTTCTCACTATTTCTGGCTAACGGTATTGCGAAGACTCCGGTGCCAGCACCTACGTCCACTATGGTCTTCGGATTATGTTGCAGGATCTTCTCAACGAAGAGAGAACGATTTGAATGTTTCATGTCCCCTTCGTACTCCGCTGCCTTCTGGTTCCACGCCTCCTCAATGGATCCGTAGTTTATGATGAACTGCCTGGACCACGCATTAAGTATCCCCTCCTCCCATGTTTTCGCCCAATCAGGCTTTATTTCACAACTCAGTGTATTCATTCTCGCACCCCGAGTGCATCCCGTGTCTTCCGTCTTATGCGCTGTGCAAGCCCGGACAGCTCATCTTTTGTAAGCGGCGTCGGGGATACCCGGTCTCTATTCTCATAGATTCGCATCGCCGCTTCCCTGAAGACTCCAGCGATCTCAGAGTCTGGTTTGTGCTCTATTGCGGTCTTGCCGTAGATCTCGTTCTCCATTATCAGGGGATCGCTTGGAATCGCTCCCACGACATTCGTTCCCACGCTATGTGCAAACTCTTCAACAAGCTCGCGATCATCGATTGCGCCTCTCACGTTGTAGATGATGCCACCCAGCGGGGATCCGCCCCGATCTGCGTGCCGCTGGATCCCTTTGCAGATGTTGTTTGCAGCGTAGACTGCCAGATAGTCCGCAGATGTCACGACGTAAACATCGTCTGCGAGACCATTTCTAAGCGGCATCCCGAAACCGCCGCAGACAATGTCCCCGAGAACATCGTAGATGATCACATCGAGACCGAGGTCGGAATAGACGCCGAGCCGTTTCAGGAGATCAACAACCACGATTACACCGCGTCCGGCACACCCGATGGCAGGTTCCGGACCTCCAGCTTCGACACAGAGGACTCCTTTAAATCCCTCGTATACGATCTCCTCCAGCTCAATCTGCTTGCCGCCCACAAGTTCGCCTATGCCGAGCTTGGAGACACTTTTCTCTCGCAGCACATCCAGGACAGTCGGGAGATCGGCGTCGCCCCGAAGGTTCCGGGTGCAATCCGCCTTCGGATCACAGCCGACAACCATCGTTTTGAGACCCATCTCCGCGTAAGCCGCCGCAATATTGGACGATATCGTTGACTTGCCGATGCCGCCTTTTCCATAGAATGCGATCTGGCGCACTCCGTTTCCAGTTCCCGGACTTAATTCCGGGGTCTTCTTATCATTCATTCTCATACCTCTACGTAATTATGTATTATCGGATTTATAATATCTTCAATAAGATTAATCGTCCCTCTGAATCCCGCATAAGGGGAGTTAGAGATCGACACATCGTCAAGCAACGGATAGAATGTTCTTACAAGGGGAACGTTCAATTCGTGAGCCAGTTTCTTCTCCATCGTGGAGCCAAAGACCATCCCGACTCCGCATGATTCCACCATTTCGTCCATCCTGAAGCGATCCGGCTCGACTATTAGCGTCTCCCAGTAATCGGCATACTCTGCTGCCATCTCCTGCGAGATATGATTTCTCGAGGTTATCGCGAGCACCTTCACATTGAAACCCAGCTCATCGCTCAGGAATCTGGCGAGATCAAAGGCGTGAGCCCCCTCCCCGATCACAGCAACGTCTGAATCATATATTCCCTGCAGATGGAGGTATATCTTCTCGATTCGATCCTTAATCCACCTGCCCTCATCGTCGATCGCCTGCCGGTTCAGATCTCGCCCCACCCCACTGGTCGCAGCCTCTAGAAAATCGGTGCTGCCGCCAACGCCATACGGATAGGGCACCACAACGTACGGCACCTCGAAGCGTTCTTCCATGATTTTTGCGCATTCGAGTCCGTCTCCACCGAGCACAAGATTAAGCGATGCTCTCGGAGAGTTTCTGATCTCTTCGAAGCTGGAACTTGTAAGAACAGAATTAACGCCGATCTTCTGAGTGTTCAAGATCCTTTTAATCTCTGAAAGGTCAGGACCCGCCCTGACATCATCCTGCTTGAAACCGATCAGGTTCACAACCGGGTCCGGCGAGTCATCGGAACCATCGCTCGCAACCATGAACCGTGTGAGTTCGGAGAGGACATCCTCATAGCCCTTCCAGGAAGGTCCCTCGTAGCCCCCTGTATTCAGGGCGATTGTCTCCGGCGGAATCTCAGTTGCAACTGCCGCCGCAACACCACCCACATCATCACCCATGATCGCAGGAGCACTGCAGTTGAGCGTTGCGATCAGCGCAGGCTTGAAATTCTCATAAGACGAACGCATAGTGCTTGCAAGCCGCCCTTCTCCGCCATATACCACATCCTGTGTCCGAAATCCACTGTTCACGAGCCTGATGTCGTTCTGATTGGAACTCAATGCCCGCAGGAGCAGGACTCCACAGTGGCATCCGGGTCTGGAATGAACGACTGTTACCGAGTCGGTGACTCCGCCAAGCGCTCTTGCCGCTCCGACGAGCTTACAGTCCTGAGTCGGATCATATATCAACTCCTCTTCTCCAGTAGACCCGCGTTTTGCAAAAATATCTTCCATCAATGATTCTTTCACTGCAATCACCTGTCACCAACCGCTTTACTCCGGATCGTACCGAACATCTCCGCGAGCGTTGCCCAGTGCGGGGTCATGCCGGTCCTGTGCGAATCGTATTCGAGCATGCTCAAAAGCGGATTTCTCTTCCCGGGTTTTTTGAGTGCTTCTCGCATCAGCTGAGCCAGTTCAATTACGCACTCAAAACCAACCCGCTGGTGATGGAGCATGAAACTCAGCGGATTGAACGTCCGCAGCCCTTCCCTGTTGTACCCGTGTGCGCTTCCCGCGTTTGAAAGGACTATATCGGTTCCGGTTCTCTTGATCGTCCGTATCTCCTCCTCAAACGTCGGATTTACGATGATCTCCGGATCCGATCCGTACTGCGTCGCCCATCCGCGTGTGATATTCAGAACCTCGTCGAGCGCATCGTCGTCAAGGATAGTCTCCAGACCCTCTGTCCGGTACGTGATTACGCTCGCCTTCATCCCCAGATCACGCAGCAGCAACAGTTCGATTCCGTGGAGACCACCCATACCGGAACATGCGACCTTCTTACCAGATAGATCGGGCAGTATCCCTGAAAGCTCCTCCAGCGCATCTTTTTTGTGCCTCTCGATCACTTCCTCTGCCTCGCCTTCCAGTCCGAACCTGGAAGCAATCTCGCGAAAGATCCTTGCGCTCCCGTCGATGCCGTAGGGGCAGAGCAGGTCGGAGTCTCCAGTCTCCTTGTACCTGTCGAGTGAAACGAGCTCGTAGTAATCGATCCCAAGCCGCTCCTTCATGCGTTTCGTCCAGACCATCGGATAATCGGTTATGGTCAGTTCCGCACAAACGAGGTCATGCAGATCCGAAACAGTCGTGTGATCGAAACAGACCTTGTTTATCGTAATACCGATCTCCTCTAAAACCGAACTCATCTCGCCAGTCCTGACACCTGAGCCATGTATCGGGAAGGTTACGATGTTAACTGAGTTGCAATTCCTCTCGACAGCCTCCGCGTCCGTGTTATTGCAGAGCAACTGGTCACTGATCGCATAGAGTGCGTCCTGGTACCCGACCGGTCTTGCCCTTTCAACGAAATCGCCGGTCGTGTAGACGATGTCACAATCCACATCATTCCCTGCCGCCTCCACAACCGACTTGAAATCATCCCCGATAAGATCGCTTGCACATGTTGTGATCACTATGATCAGATTTGGGTGATAGCGTTCGAATGTTTCCTTGATACCCCGTTTTAGTTTCTCCTCGCCCCCATACACAAGATCCATGTCGTTCATATCGGTGCACGGGGTTTCATAGAAGAGGGAATGCAGCTTGAACGGGTTTAGCTTCCGCTGATATGCGCATCCGATCGGTCCGTGAATCAAAGGAACAGCGTCTGTGATCGCACCCGCGACCAGAAGCGAGCCCGAAATCTTTCCGGGAATTGTAGTCATCCCGTGCAGAGGGAAGGTGCTGTATGTATTGACAAGTGGTTTTAAGAAACCAGTTCCGTTTTTATGAGTTTTCTGTCTTCTATGTTCGACCATCTCGATTCCTCAATAATCCGCAGTTTATTGTATTCCGTAAGACATACACTAAATATATACTATATTTTATATATACATTATAGATACTATAATCTGTGCTTAAACATTTGATTGAAATATGTGACTTTTCAATTTCTTCTGGGTGGACTCGGGTTATGGCAAAGAAGATTGACCGCAGAGGACGCGGAGGGCGCAGAAAGTTGCTGTTTTCTCTGTGTCCTCTGTTTTCTCTGTGGTTTTCCGAACCCATTCCGGAAGACAATAAAAAGTCTCGAAAATTGCTCACCAGTACTCCCTCCTCCGCTTTATTATCAGGTACATAAAGAGGGGACCGCCCATGAACGCGGTTATCACGCCAACAGGGAGGGTGGCGGGAGCGATAATCGTTCTCGCAACAGTATCCGCACCAAGCAGAAGTGAGGCGCCACAGAGACCCGATGCGGGTATTAAAAATCTGTTATCCCCGCCGATTACCATCCTGCAGAGGTGAGGTGCGACCAATCCGATGAATCCAATGGTTCCGACGAAACAGACAATAGCGGCAGTCAAGAGGGACGCGATCGTCAGAACAGAGACTCTGGTTCTCTCGACGTTGACGCCGAGGCTCTTTGCGGTCTCATCGCCTGCGCCCATCACATTGAGATCCCACGACTTCCACATAAGCAGCGGGATGCAACATGCAAGAACCATCGATGCGGGCAGGAGGTTATCCCACGACGCCTTTCCGAGAGAGCCGATCGTCCAGAAGACCGCAGCCTTAACAGCTCCCGGATCGGCAAAGCATTCCACGAGAATCGTTGCCGCGTTGAAGATGTAGAGCATCGCAATACCCGCAAGAATCATCATCTCGGGAGTTGCCTGTCTGTAGCGTGCCAGCCCGAGAATGACTAATGTTGGAATCAGCGCGAAGAAGAACGCGTTTCCTATGATCAGATACTTCCCGGCAAGGATGCCTGCGCCAAGTGTGATTGCGAGAGCTGCGCCAAATCCGGCGCCCGCGGAGATTCCCAGGGTGAACGGGCTTGCAAGCGGATTTCTCAGGATTCCCTGCATCACGCATCCCGCAATCGCAAGCCCCATCCCTGCAATGATTCCCATCAGGATGCGTGGCATTCTTGCAACCCAGACGACCTTATATGCGATACGGTCGGTGTGAAAATGGTCAGGGAAGAACCGCTCAAGGATTGCGGAATACGATTCGGAGATTGTGAGATCTGCAGAGCCGACCGATGCAGCTATTCCAACGAGAACGACGATTAGGGCTATGAAGAGGAGGATACCGGATATCTTCCTCCCGACAAACCTGTTGTACTCTTCTCGTACGCTCTCTGTTGTTATTGCCGCATCGGCGCATGAACTCATATCTCACGTCCCGGTCTCTGGTTCAGGATAGACATACACTCCGGTGTAGTCCAAACCGTGAAACTTCTTGAGCCACTCGCCATGCACCTCTATCGGGTCAATCTCGCTGAACATATCCGGCTGGAGGCATTTCGCCATGTAAAGGACGTAGATACTCGAATGAATCCCGCCTGCGGCATTGCAGATCATGTAGACATCGCCGTTCGTAACAGCGGTCGTGCTGTCCCAGTCAGTGCTGCTCATGAACATATCCCGCACCGTTTCCATTGAACTTGCGTCCTCGACACCGTAGCCACACTCAACGAAACCCGCGTAACCCGGATAGACATCCATTACGAATGTTTCGGGATCGTTTCCGATGATCGCCTCTGTGTCCACCTGCTGGTAGCCTGTGATACTTCCGAATGCGTTGATTCCGCCACTTCGCAGGATGCGGTTGTTGCCGCTCGTTCCCGCACATGCGACGTAACATGGAGGCGCCTCATCTGAAGCTGCTCTGATGCCTGCCCCCTCTCGCACGGTGTCATCTTCCGGTAGAAACGTGCCTGGTGGACATGGGCAGTAAACCCCGTACGCCGTCTTCGGCTTATCATCCTCGGGAATCTCTGATACGATCTCGTCTATTCTGCCGTACAACTCCTCTTCAAAGTCGATAAGCTCTT
>CBDUQO010000114.1:0-7289 GCA_965369365.1 uncultured Methanosarcinales archaeon | reverse complement strand
AGCAGGCGAGCGCAGTCTGGTTATACCAGCAGGGATTTAGGCGAGCAATCGCCTACCCTTTTTCTTTTTTTTTTTTTGCGATAGTCTGAGTTGGAACTTGTTTTGGTTACACTCGATCATACGACATAAACTGCGTTTTTTATTGACAGACTAAAAAACAATGGCATGAATTTCACTTATACGAAACAATTCAAATTCCCAAGTGGTATGTGTTTAGCTGAGGTGAAAAAACCACGAGATTACACAAGATTACACGAGATTAACGCAGAAATCTTGTGGAAATCTGTGTGATCTTGTGGTTCCGTATGTATCTGGCTGTAATCCTGTGGTTAGCTAAACACGCATCCCAAGTGTAATAAATAGATTATGTGGGTGTAGATTCGTGTAACTCGCGACATTCGTTTGAATTCGTGATTTTATCACGAATGGACGAGTCTCACCAATTCAATATCCTCCACTGAACCGATACTCACTGGTCCAGCTCCATCAGAATGGTGGTGCGCATAGAGACTGCCTCGTCCAGATCCGATGTCGCATGCCAGACCTTGAGCTTGCGCACATCCAATCTACTCCCGCACCGCTGGCATACGGTCGATTTTATGCCATGGTTTATGATCTGCACGTTAACTCTGCACTTTGGACACACGATCACGTCATATTTCAATTTTCATCCCCCAAAATCTCGATCCCGCGATCTGTGATCATGTACTCATGTATTGCACGGCTGTGGTCGGTTCCACGCAGCTTCACGATCCGCAGGGTCGTCTCCATCTCGCCAGCATTCATGGTGTTGTCGAGAGATATGATCCCATCCATCAAAAAAGACGTGCCCATGTCAGCTATTCTTGATACGGCTGCGTGCTTGGTCCCGTTTGTGAAGACCGAGGTGACCCTAACATGTTTGAAATATCTGATCAGTGAATTGATATAAGTCTCCACTCGCACTGAGCCGTAAAAAATGGTTTCTATATCTGATATCCCGTCAAACAGTACCGATCTTGCGCTGATTGACTCAACCGCATCCCGGACGCGCCAGAGATGCTCATCATGATGAATCCGGTCTGTTGTGTAAACGAATTTGAGAATACCATCCATGACGTATCTGCGCAGATCCCATCCAAACCGCAACGCTTCGGCGATCAACTGGTCTGGCGATTCATTAAACGAAACGATGACTGCCGGTTTGTTGTTTTTTAAACTTTCGTGGATGAATTCCAAACCAAAGATCGTCTTTCCGGTGCCGGAGCTACCTGCAACCAGCGTTGAGTATGTCTCAGGAATACCGCCTTCAATCATGGCGTCCAGTCTTGCAATGCCCGTTGAAATACGTATGGAGAGGTCTGTGTACGTTATTTCATTTTCAATGTTTGGAAACACCCGTATACCATCTTTCGTGATGTTGAAGGTATATATTTTTGATGGAATGCGATCGTTGGCGGCACACATGGTCTTGAATATCCGGAGGTTGCGTGAAATGTATCTTTTGTGGTCTTCATACGACAGATACAGAATTTCATCTACAAAATGGCTGATAATCGATGTGTGAATCTCGTTACCGGTCAATTCACCGGTAAACAGCGTGATAGCTTCCCATTCGCGAGTCATTGAATCGATGGTGCCAATGAATCGGTGTCGCTCCTGTTCTGAAAAAGCAGATCCAAGCGGTGTGATCGGGTCGATTGCAATCCGGTCAGCATGCGAAGTTGCAACGACATTTCCGATATCGATTAGGACTGATAGGGGATCGCGTTCCACAGACAACCGCTCGATTGGGTGCACCGTGATTGATTCATGTATGAATGACGAAGTGGCTTGCTTGAAACTGCACCCGCTGGTCGTGATCGGGATATATAGTGTTGATTCCTGATCTGACACGCTTGATAGCGACTCCAGCACTAACATCGTTTTGCCAACGCCGGCAGTGCCTGCTATCAGAATGGTCGATGGTTTCGGAAAACCCCCCAGTATCTCGTCGAGCCCGGCAATGCCGGTCGGTCTGAGCATCATTAATATTATTTAATGCACCACTACATATTATTGCTTGCGGCATGCAGACGTTCTGCCGCGTTTTATATTTGATGTGTTTAGTGGCAGGCGTTTACGCAGGAATTTCGCCCGTACTCGGTTTCAGCTATTGAACACGTCTTCGCGTCCACAACCTCTCCGGTCATTGGGTCTATCAACGCGGTCGCGACATACACACTCTTACCACGGCTGCCACAACTACAGCTCCGTTCAAGCAGCTCGACTTTCCATAAGAATGGAGACTCGTTGACACCTGCGGACGTGGACACGGATTGCCATATAGCAGCCGACGACTCGTTAACACTAACGTTCGTGGAGGTCTTTGTAAGATCATACGTTGTGTTCTGTATAAGCGCTACGCGCACACTCCTCCGGTTCGGCGCAGTGAATTTTTGTTCCATGAATTGCTGTATCGTCGTGTTGTTCGTGGTGATATTGATTGCATCACCTGCACCGATCAGGGGTATGGTCCCAAGCGCACTCTCGACCGCTGATAACTTGCCTACATCTGTCGGGTCTGTGCTGGTAACACATCCGAGGAGGCTTGTAGCTACTACGAGTGTGATAACTACCAGATAACCCGCTTTCATCCCCGCTCACCCCGTTTTATTCTTGTATTTTGTATACCCGCATTTCCCGCATGTCATCCGGTTGGCATGCTCTGCTAAAAAAACCCCATCACCACATTTTGGGCAAAACTGCCTCTGACGCGTGATTTTGTTCTCTTTTATGACATAATAATTGTTTACGCTCATGCTGTCTGCTCCTTGCCACTTTCTTTCGTTGCATTCCGTGCAATCATGTACGCCGGTTCGACCGCCTGCAACTGCTGCAGATCATTATACAACCGTGCATACCCAAGTATATTCTGCGTTCCATACTGTGTATTCATCCGATCAAGTATCATTAGCTCAGATTTCGTATCGAGAAGCGCAACCAGCATATTTTTCACGTTTTCTCTTGAAGCAGTTGTCCCTTCTGATATCACATTGCACACAATGTCACGTCTATCCAAAAGCACATTCTTCTCGTCTTTTATAATTTCAATCTTCATTTAGCATTCTCCATAGCGTATCATCATCTGAGTTGTATTCCATCTGTCCCAAGAGTTTTTGTATCTCCCTTTTCTTTTCTGGTGTTACGCTGATCAATACACATCCACTCGATGGCTGCCCATATATAACTATCGAGGACAGGGGCGCAAGCACAACAGCCGGCATGACTGCAAGGTCCTCCTCGCCACGCACGAATATGCGCGTATGACCTCCGGATCGTAGCGCATTCGCCATACATGTCACGAGTTCAAGCGTGATGCTACCTGCGGGATTATCGACGGAAATCTCGACAAATGCCGGATGCCGGATGCGTTTCAATACCCCCTCAGACACCGCTGCACGGCATGTCAGATGATCAACGATGCAGATGTCTGGCAGGATGCCTGATTCAATCAAATTACAGGTCGTGATGTCGCCCACCGCAATTATTTTAGCAGGTTCACTTAAATCTATCACGCTTTTCAGCGCATCCATAGTTTTATGCCCGCTCCCCTCGTATAATACTCCATGCGGGACTTTTAATGCCGATTTTAGGCTATTTTGCAGAATAAACGATTGCACCTATCGCACCTTCAATGCATAAGTTCCGGCAGTCGTAATATTCAATTTTGAGGCGATGTCGGAAAGTTCAGGATCCAGGATCAGAACATATCCACTCCAATCCCTGCTAAGCGAACTTGATCCACATGCCGGGCAAATCGACCCACTTACAATCCTGTGACACTCCCTACATGCAGGATCACTCATTTTTATCCTCTCTCGCATCTTCTTCTAGCCATTCCAGTTTACCGAGTGCGGGTTGGCGCATCGTGAGCCCTATACGGCTCTCGTGTGGCTCTCGCTCGTTCAGGCTGATGGTGACGATGCGCGCCCGCAGGTGATCGCCTTCGCTGATTGCGCGCCCACTCTCCTTGAAGACCAGTCGAGCATTCTTCCCGTCCGAAGAGACATAATCGTCGGTTAACTGGCTCACATGGATCAATCCATCGAGCGGTCCGATTCCAATGAACGCGCCGAATTCTACGACCTCAACGACGATGCCTTCGACGACCTCTTGCATCATGGGTTTGTACATAAGTGCGTCAAACGTCGTTTCATAATACACCCCACCATCGCCAAAGAGGATACGTCCGTCGCCGATATCGATCACATCAATGATTGCGATCAGTGCTCCGAGTTTCTTGTCGATACGCCCCTCGAGTTTCTCACGAAGCGCCATACGGACCGCAGCCTCAACCGGCAGTCCGAGACATTCGGGGTCGATGCGGACGGTGTCAACCAATCGGGTTTTTAGATACATTACAAGCCTCTTTAATCTTGAAAGAAAAAGCTATTGACAGTTAATCCGGTGCAGTATTAACTGTTTTGCATGGGGTCCCTATGTTTGTCGCAAATCTCGCGAGATCAGTCTATGGCGAGTTTGCCAATGTGAACCACAAAAGGCACTAACTTTGCACATCATCCTGTAAATACACCTCTCTTTATCGTCACCGCATCGACTCCAGTGCCGAGATTGCCATCTGCCGATATTGCTCAATATCCAGCGAATAATGCTCCTGCACCATCTCGATATTCGGTGAACTTCCTGCCTCCAGCTCCTTGATCCGGTCAAGTGTCTGCCTTACTGTCTCAAGCACCCATCGATCACGGGTCTCGGCATCCACGACCGTTATAGTCTCCGGACGGATTGATGTCACCACACGTTCATCCTCGGTTGTGTACACGCCAACCTTCCCTACAACTGCCAGGAACGCAGGAACCTCCGCATCTGCAATCACACGTGTCGCATCAGGCTGGTACTGTCCTGCATACACAAAGAACGTGCCTGTCGGGTCTGATATTCGCGCCCGCCAGTACTCTGCATCGGTGCCGATGTCTTCTTTGTCGGTGAGGGTGCCAACGACGAAGACGCGATTAACCTTAGCTCCCGTGGGCGCCACCACATACTGGGGCGCATAAGCATCCTCGAGGTCCCGTTCCAGCACAAGCGTTGTGTCCCTGAGTTCCTGCGCAAAGATCCGGTACGCTACCTCTCTTGCAAAAGAAGCCATATCAGGTCACCTCCGTAAGTATAGAATCAATTTCATGATCTAGTGTCCCTTTTACTAACTGAACACTCTCGACAAGCAAGTATCGGTCAAGAACGCTCCCGGTCATGGTATAATATCTGCCAAGCAGCCGTTTCTTCATCTCATCCTGCACCACGTTGTGGTCGAGCGCATCCACCGCCATCTCTTTTGCCTCGTCGAGCTGGATTCCGCTTATGTTTTCGGTGATCTCCCGATTGAAGAGCGCCTCCTGCACCATCGTGCCGTTATCCATCACCGCCTTAATGCGGAGATCATGGAGCCCCTCTACATTTCCGTGCTCCACACAGTTTCCTTTCATAAGCGCACGGTTGCACGTTGGGCACCGCCTGATAAGTCCGGAACCGTCCTGAATGTGAACCATAGCACCTGTGAACTCTGCGGTAGAGTATCCAACCTCTATATCCTCATCCAGTTCAGTGATCGATGAACTTTTGTTGAATTTCACGCTGAACCGCTCTTCAAACTCATCTGTCGTCAGATTCTCAAAGGAATAGCTCTTTCCCTCTACGAGCGGTGGTAACTCTGATTTTGCCCACTTAACAAACTTGATCGTGCCTGTTTCATCTCCGATGAGACCGCTCTGGTCGATTGACTCGTGCTCACTATCCCACAACTGCGTAACCTTTGCACGCAGGTTGATCCACTTGTTGCTCTCGCTTATGTCGTCTATTGCAACCAGATGCGCCTCCATGTCCGGAGTAGCGATTTCCTCATCCAGTTCAGTGATCGATGAACTTTTGTTGAATTTCACGCTGAACCGCTCTTCAAACTCATCTGTCGTCAGATTCTCAAAGGAATAGCTCTTTCCCTCTACGAGCGGTGGTAACTCTGATTTTGCCCACTTAACAAACTTGATCGTGCCTGTTTCATCTCCGATGAGACCGCTCTGGTCGATTGACTCGTGCTCACTATCCCACAACTGCGTAACCTTTGCACGCAGGTTGATCCACTTGTTGCTCTCGCTTATGTCGTCTATTGCAACCAGATGCGCCTCCATGTCCGGAGTAGCGATTTCCTCATCCAGTTCTGAAATGCGGGTGGTCCGGTTCATCTTCACGCTGAAACGCCCCTCCCACTCATCAGTGGTCATATTCTCAAGGGAGTAGCTCTTTCCCTCAACAAGCGCCGGCAGGTTGGATTTTGTCCATTTAACGAACTTAATCGTACCTGTTTCATCTCCGATGAGACCGATCTGATTGATGGCTGGAGATGTGCTCTCCCATAATTGCGTAACTTTTGCACGCAGGTTGACCCACTGCTCAGCCTGATCGATGTCAGATATTTGTATGGGTGCTGCACCATCTTGTGCACCATAATAATCCTCTCGTTTGATCCCATGTTCCCGCAGGAAGTAGCTCACGACGCTTCGCTCTGCCTCTGCTGCCGGAACCTTGAATCGTTCAACCAGATCGCGGATGCGCCGTTCAATCTCCTGAGGTTCGATCTCGGCATTCAGCTCGAGGAACCGCTTTCGTATATGTTCGGATGTTTCCTGAATCATGGTCTTCCTCTGATTATCTAATTTATACTTTCTCCTGAACACGCTGATAGATAAATGTGCTCGATGGGCGGGGTGAAAGTGATTCGTGTACTTATACCATGGCACTCAGAACGGATCCCTTCCGCCGGGTGTTTTCTTGTTTCCCGGGGTTTTAAAATTTATTTTTGCTATTTTTGCTATTCTCTCCATTTCTTGCGAAAGGTTTAGATGGGCTGATGCCGATGAGAAAAACCATCTCCTCGCTGCAACGCAACAGGTCAATATGCCCGAGATAACAATACACGGACGGGGTGGTCAGGGCGTGGTTGTGACCTCCCGGATACTTGGCACAGCAGCACTCTATGATGGGCTGTATGCGCAGGACTTCCCGCTGTATGGCGCTGCCAGACGGGGCGCGCCGGTCATGGCGTTTGTCCGAATCGACGACGAACCAATTTTTCTGAGAGGGTACATCGCAAAGCCCGACATCCTGATGCTGCTCGACGAATCGATAATTGAGGTCAAGGATGTCTTTTCGGACTTACCGGATGACTGCACCATAATAATAAACACCACCCGGAGCGCAGGGGATTTTAAGGATGCGCATCCTGAAATAAAAGATCTAAGAGTCTTCTGTGT
>CBDUQO010000113.1:0-7300 GCA_965369365.1 uncultured Methanosarcinales archaeon | reverse complement strand
GCAACCTCTTTATAAGCGTTGGTCACTGCAACTCAAGATACCAGAGAGCCAAAAATTGCCTGAAAGGTCAGATGGTTGATGTTATGTGCAACTGCAGGTTATAATAACCATGGATGTGAAAAGTATTATTCACGTACATTCACAAGCCACTATCTATGGGAGTGAGATAAATGTTGAGAGGTAACACAGAAGAAGATACACGGATTGCTCTTTTCAGTATGGAGATCGGCATAGATCATAAGATGCCGACCTACGGCGGAGGGCTCGGGATTTTAGCAGGTGACATCCTGAGGTCATGCGCTGATATGAGCGTCCCGATTGTGGCGGTCACACTCGCCATTAATCAAGGCATTCTATTACAGAGATTGGATGATGAGGGTAATCAAATCGAATTGCCGACGGAATGGAGGATCGATGATTTCACAACACTCATGGCGCCCAAGGTGTCTGTGCCTATTGAGGGTAGGGAGGTAAAAATTCAGGCATGGGAATACATTATGACGGGTATAGGGGGCTATCAGGTACCAGTATACTTCCTTGATACAAACCTTTTAAAAAATGACACCGCGGATAGGAAGATCACCTATTGCCTCTATGGGGGCGATAAGCGATACCGATTGCTACAGGAGATGGTTCTCGGAATCGGCGGTATGCGTATGCTTGAGGCGTTGGGCTACTCAAACATCCGGAAACACCACATGAATGAAGGGCACTCCGCATTAGTCACTCTGGAACTGCTAAAGAAGATGAAAGAGGATAACCCGGAATATAAAGATAGTCAGATCCTCAAACTGGCGCGTGAACAGTGTATCTTTACAACCCACACCCCGGTTCAGGCGGGTCACGACAGGTTCTCGGTTCCACTGGCAAAGTGCCTTCTTGGAGGATACCTGGAAGATCGTGAAATAGATGAGATTTGCCATGAAGATGAATTGAATATGACCATACTTGCTCTGGATCACAGCAAATACATAAACGGTGTGGCAAAGAAGCATGGAGAAATCTCCAGGAACATGTTTCCAGGTTACCCAATCGATTCGATAACCAACGGTGTGCACCATGTGTTCTGGACCTCAAAACCCTTCCGTAAGTTGTATGATGCGTGTATCGGTGGTTGGCGGAAGGATCCATTTGATCTGAGATACGCAAGCTCGGTACCAAAAGATGGAATTATGCAGGCTCACGCAGATGCAAAAAGGCTGCTAATCGATCTTGTAAACGCAAAACACAATGTAGGAATGGATTATGATACCTTCACACTTGGTTTCGCAAGAAGGGTTGCAATGTACAAGCGAGCCGATCTTATCTTCAGCGATCCTGATAGACTGGTAAAAATTGCGAAGAATACCGGACCGATCCAGATCATACTTGCAGGTAGAGCGCATCCAAATGATGCTGAAGGAAAGGAGCTGATAAAAACAATCTTTGAGGATATGAAAAAGTTAAAAGATGATATAAAGGTTGTATTCCTCGAAAATTATGATATGGAACTTGCGAAATTGATTATCCCTGGCGTGGATGTCTGGCTCAATACACCAAAAAGACCCTTTGAAGCATCAGGCACAAGCGGGATGAAAGCGTGCCTCAACGGCGTTCCAAGTTTGAGCATACTGGATGGGTGGTGGCTGGAAGGCTGCATGGAGGGTGTGACCGGATGGGCGATTGGATCAATTGATGAAGATCAATCGGATGACTCAAAGGACGCGGAAGACCTTTATGACAAGCTGGAACAGGTGATACTGCCGATGTTCTATGGTAAAAGGGATGCATGGGCTCAGATCATGCAGAATACAATTGCATTCAATTCCTCTTTCTTCAATTCGCATCGAATGGTTCAGCAATACCTCCTGAATGCGTATTTTGCATAGAGAACCAGTTTCGCAGTACCGCTGATACTATGATGGTGGTCAGTACGCCAATCAGGATCAATGAGGCGGAAATGTACGGTGATAGTGCTGAATTCGATTCTTGAGGCAACAGTTTATAGAGGACTTCACAAACTATAGTCAAAAGCGGAAAAAAGATGGCGTTTTTTATTGAACAACTGTTATTTCCATCTGTGCTATTGCTCCGGTCCGGGATCTTCTCCGCCTCTGAAACTGCTCTGATCGGATAGGCAAGATAAAAGCGAGAATTTTGTTGAAACACGGTGTGAAAAGAGCAGAGAAGATCTATAAGCTGGTTCACGACCTTGAATATGTGCCCACATCTGTACGCATCCTGAATAATGTGGTGAATATCGCCGCGTCGGCAGTAGCAACATCTATTGCAATAGAGATCGTTGGCATCACCCACGGCGTGGCTATTGCGATCGTAGTGATGACCATTTTAATCCTCACCTCACGTCCTCTATATCATACCAAAGACGATCCTCTTGAATGAATCTCGCTCCTGGGTAAATAACATTTAATCTGTGTCCATCTGCGAAATTTGTGGCTGACAAAAGCTTTTAGCCACAGATGAACACTGATTGCACAGATTTCACCCACAACTCACTCAAACGGATTCATGGAATCTCATGTAACCCCGGGTGGCATGACAGTCCCCGTGGGCGGAGAAGAAGTTGTGAAATCTGTAAATATTTGTAACACTATTTCATATAAAATATTAACTCGGTCAAACCGAAAGCTTTATCGTTGTTAAAGTTATCGGTAAATTGCAGTTTTTGGAGGTGATCCGAATGGAAACTTTACGAATCGGGATGTTCTCATGGGAGAGTTTGCACTCTGTAACTGTAGGCGGCATATCTCCCCACGTAACAGAACTTGCAGAGGCGCTCTCAGAAAAAGGGCACGAAGTACACATATTTACGCAGAGTGGATGGATGCGCGACTATGATAAGATAAACGGAGTGCACTACCAGCGGTGCAGATGCGACCAGTCGGGTGGCATCGTCCACCAGATGGACCGGATGTGCGATGCGATGTGCGACCGTTTTGAGTCCGTGCAGAACAAATTTGGTGCTTTCGACGTTCTTCATGGACACGATTGGCACCCGGTCACCGCGCTGAACCGGATCAAGCATAACTATGGCAATGAGTTTGTTGTCACATACCACAGCACTGAATGGGGCAGAAACGGCAACCAGTTCGGTGATTGGTGGGAAGCGCGTGAGATATCGCACAGGGAATGGCTCGGCGGATACGAAGCTCGTGAGGTGATCATCACGACCGATCATTTCAAAGAAGAGGTGCAGCAGATCTACCAGACACCTGAGCAGAAGATCACCGTAATCCCGAACGGGATAAATCCCGGCAAGATCAAGAAGGATGTGGATTCGGGTGCGGTCAAGAAGCGCTTTGGCATACACCCGTATGCGCCGATGGTGCTATTCACCGGGCGCATCTGCTACCAGAAGGGCGTGGACATGCTCGTAAACGCGATACCGGAGATACTCAACAACCGGTGGGATGCCAGATTCGTCTTCATTGGGGATGGTGGGATGCGGCAATACTGCGAGCAATGCGCATCACAACGTGGCGTTCGGGATGCCTGCCGGTTCCTCGGGCACGTATCTGACGAGACGCTCTCAGACTGCATGAACGCGTGCGACATCGCGTGTGTTCCGAGCCGCAACGAACCATTCGGAATCGTGGTTCTGGAAGCATGGGACGCGGCAAAACCGGTCATCGCAACCGATGCCGTGCATCTGATCGACAACTTCTCAAACGGGATAATCGGATACAAAAACCCGGAGTCCATCGCATGGTGCGTCAACTACTCGATGGGCGATCTCAAAGCAACAAAGAAAATGGGGCGAAACGGCAAGAAACTGGTTGAAACAACGTATAATTGGGACCGGATATCGGATGATACTGTGACGGTGTACCGGAAGTTGGAAGGGTAGTTTCCTGGGAATTGTCAGTTCAACTCCTCTCAATCGCGATAGCCATCAGCATGTCAGATGTCCATGCTATTCATTCTATTTATGCGGCAATCTTTCTGACTTTATGCAAAGTAGGCACTGTCCGGAAATCCAGTGATTTTCGTAATGGTCAGTTGGATATACAACAATGCGAAAGACGTGAAGACCGAGATTGACAACACTCTTCGCGTCTCTCTCGCCTTTCTCGTTAAATTGGAAAACAATAACGAGAAAGACGCGATGGCGCAAAGAACAAAAGTCTCCGAGTGTATTTCACCGGGATTTTCGATTGTGCCTGTAAAGTATAACACGATTTCCCAACTCCCTGTGGCGACCCTGGCACATCTCATCAACCATTGGACGGTGGGCGATGTCTGTCTCTTAAAATTGACATCTCAGTAAAATAATAAAAATTCACAGAAGAAAAAACGATAGGTTTATGGGTAGAAGAAACAAGATACGCGCACCCGAATGTAGAGGTGGTATAAGTGTACAGAAGATGGTTAGACCCAATTGAAGAGCTGCAAAGGATGCAAGAATGGATGAGCAGAGCTGTCGGCGATATTGAACCGATCACAGCCGGTAGATTGCTGCCAACAAGGGCTGGTGAGGTGACCGCGGAGACGGTAGCCCCATCCCTGGACATACAGGACACAGAAGACAAGATTCTGGTAACTGCTGATGTTCCGGGCGTTGAGAAGGGGGACATCACAATTAAGGTCAGTGGAGACATGCTCGATATCACGGCTGAAAAGAAGAAGGAGACGGAAGAGAAAGGTGAGGGATATATCCGAAGAGAGCGCGGCTACACCAAATTCTACCAGAGAATTCCCCTGCCAACCGAGGTTGACCCGAACAATGTTGACGCCACATTGAAGGATGGGGTGCTGCGAATCGAGATGATTAAGACCACGCTTCCGGAAGCAACGAAGATCGTGGTGAAGTGATTCTTCACCACCTCTTTATTTTTGCGTAACTTTTTTTCAATCGAACAGTTGGTCATTGGATGTGGTGTCCCGCGGTGAAGGCACCGATAAGGTGACCGCGTAGAACCAATAGCCTCGATCGATAGAAACTTATTTAGTGGTTGTAATCCGTTAATAAAAGCAATCGAAGTTGAGGGTAGTGCGTGCAAACGAAATCACCCTGTCCGGAATGCAAAAAAAATAAATGATCAATATGACCATATATAAAGAGAGTGTGCAGATGCTATTTACAAAGACTGCAACCTGCGCAGAACACGGCACGTTTGGCAATATCCACTGGTCTGATGCCGCGCCCTACAGGAGATTTGCAGAATTTAAGGATGGCGGAACTGGTGTGGGTAGCCTGATGCTGCTTAATATATGGGGGCAGGCACATGCCAGTCAGTGATCTGCGTATTGGCATCTTTGCCTGGGAGAGTCTACATTCGGTCCGAGTTGGCGGCATTGCGCCGCATGTGACCGATCTATCAGAGATCCTTGCCGAAGAAAACGAGGTTCATATATTCACACGAATTGGTGATGAAAGCGAGTACGAAGAGATACGTGGCGTGCATTACGAGCGGTGTGTGCATGACCAATCCGGCGGGATCGTTGACCAGATGAATGCGATGTGTGAGGCAATGGTTGACAGGTTCTATGCGGTAGAGGACGTCTTTGGGAAATTTGATATCATACATGGGCACGACTGGCATCCGGTTACTGCCCTCACCGAAATTAAGAGAAGAAGCAACATTCCTTTCGTTATCACATATCACAGTACGGAATGGGGGCGAAATGGGAATTGCCACTCGGATTCAGGGGTGTCAAAAGAGATTGCGCATCGAGAATGGCTTGCAGGCTACGAGTCAGCATCAGTGATCACGACATCCGGGCAGATGCATAGCGAAATCGGGGATTTATACCAGATTCCTGATAGCAAGATCGAAATCATCGGAAACGGCGTCATCTCATGCTCAAAGCTGAATATCGATCCGGGACAGACGAAGGAGCGCTATGGGATCCATCCGCTTGCGCCGGTCGTCCTCTTTGTTGGGAGGATGGTTCACCAGAAGGGCGTGGATCTCTTAATCGAAGCGATACCACGCATACTTGCGCATAGGTGGGACGTCAAATTCATATTCGCTGGCGAGGGCGGGTTCAGGCAGAAGTATGAGGAACTTGCAAGAGAACTCAGTGTGTATCAGTCGTGCAGATTTACCGGGTATGTCTCGGATAAGGAACTGAATGAACTGATGAAACTCTGCGACCTGCTCTGTGTGCCAAGCCGCAATGAGCCGTTTGGAATCGTGGTTCTTGAGGGGTGGAGCGTCGGAAAGCCGGTTGTCGGAACTACGGCGGTGGATGTCATCGACAACTTCAAAGACGGAATCAAAGCATATATGCAGCCAGAGTCGATCGCATGGTGCATCAACTACATGCTTGATAATCCGGATCTAATGAAAAAGATGGGGAAAACCGGGAAAAGGCGTGTGGAAAAGTTTTATACGTGGGATCATATTGCCAAAAAGACATTGGAAGTGTATGAGAATGTTTTACGGCATGAACATGCGTTAGATATATAGTATACAGGGGCACAGGTCTCAAATTCTTTGCAGATGTCTTCGCATACAACCGCTTGAGCGCAACCAAGTTTGTGAACGAACTCGTGAGGAAACATGGTTACGAGTTCAATATGATCTGCTGCCACGACTGGTTAAGTGCGGATGGAAATAGTGCATGCGACATCGCATGGGGGGCAGCCATCTCGACGACATGGATGATGCGGTTCTGATGGGTAAGAGGGCGAGAAAGCTTGTGGAGCGGCATTTTACGTGGGACAAGGTTGCAGACTCGACTATTGATGTGTACGAGGATGTTGTGGCGAGTTGTGGGTGATAGTTCTGGTAGATTAGATGGATTCTATAGAAGAAAAATCTGTTTGGGTTGAGAAAGGAGCTACTCTTAGTGATAAATTCGATCGAAAGGAATTCGGACTCACACAAGAGGAAATTATTGAAGCCGTCAGGGATGGTGAACTACAGTACCGCATCAGTGACTTCCTCCCCGCTACAAGTAACGGGGCTTCCTGATTCATAGCGGTTGCTCATGCAACCTGTCTCCACAGGCGTTAATTCCCCGCAGTCCGCGGGTACATGTCTGTTCTTGATGTTGATTGCGGCGTTATGGTCTCGGTCCATGACGCTACCACAGTCCGGACATTCGTATGTCCTCTGCGAGAGTGGCATCGACTTGATACAGCCGCAAACAGAGCATTGTTTTGATGTATTCCGTGGATTAACCAGTTCTACCGATCCACCAGCTTCTTCCGCTTTGTAGGTCGTGAAATTGATTAACATATTCCAGGATGCATCGTGAATTGATCTTGCAAGATGATGTTTTTTGACCATGTTTTTGATCTGCAAGTCCTCAAATACGATTCGGTCGTATGTATCTGCAAGTATCCAGGCTC